>DASVUA010000674.1:0-2716 GCA_036387295.1 Thermoanaerobaculia bacterium
GGGCGCGCCGCTCTGCAGAATCCAGAGTTGCGCGATGTCATTGGCCGGATGTTCGGGCGGTTTGTCTCCGCGGGCGAGCGCGGCGCGCAGAGGCTCGAGGTCGCGCAGCTCGGCGAATCCGCGCGCCTGCTCCTGCGCTGGTTCGTAGAGCGCGGCGGCGAGCGTTGCGATGGCGAGCAGGGCGAAGAGAACTCGCGTCTTTGGAACGAGTGCGGCGACCAGCGCGAGCACGATCGTGGCGGCGAGGAACGATTTCGTCCGGCGTGGCGTCTTCGCGGTGGGCAGCACGTTGTGCGGCAATCCGGTGCGGCTGACGGCGCGGCGGATCCGTTCCGACATCGCGGGAGGCGAGAGGGCGGTCCGCATTTTCGCGCCGAGGGTGGGCGGCTCGGGTGCCACCGCCTCGGCGGGAACGATCATCCCGGGGACGACCTCCGCCAGCGTCACCACCTGATGCACGCGGCCGTGTTTCATCCGGAACAGCAGCCCGTCTTCGTAGCCGCTCGGGAACGTCACACGAAACGCCGCGTGGTCTGCGCTCCCTTGCACCGTCTGCAGCGTCCAGCGCGCGCCGTCGCGCGGTCCCATGCGCACCGAAAGCTCGCGTAGCGCATCGCTTTCCGGCAGCGTGCGAAGCGGAGCGTCGGAGCTGAGACGCGTGTAGATCGCACGCGGCCCCTCCTCGAGAAATCCCGCGACGGCCTCGACCGCCGCGCGCTCGTTGTCGTTGATCGCCCGCGGCTGAGCGGCAGCGCTGAACGCGAGGAGGAAGATGAGAAGCGCACGCTTCACGGGCAGGATCGTACCGGAGTTGGGTGGGGGTGGGCGGGTGTTGGGAGTTGGTTGTTGAGAGTTGCCCGTTGCCCGTTGCCGGTTGCCCGGGCTTTTTCGCCTGGACGACAGTTGGCGCACGCGACACGCCACCGGCACAGCAACTCCGCAGCGCGCATCCGCATCTGGCGACAACGCCCGGGCAACGGGCAACGGGCAACGGGCAACGGGGCAAACCCCACCCAACACCAACCGGAATTGCGCTCCCGCGGCTGCCGTTCCGAGGCCGATGCGCAAATTATTTGCGGTCCTGCTTTTTGCTGCTACCGCCTCGGGAAACGAAGTCTCGTACCGCTCGCTGCAGTCGGGCTCGCCGACGGGGGGGACGCCGCTGCATGCGCGGGGCATCTTCGGGCAGGGGCAGATCATCGCCGTGCTCGATACGGGAGTGGAGTACCACTCCTGCTACTTCGCCGAGCCGGACGCGTCGCCGCCGCCGTTCAACACCGGCACGCCACAGGGCGGGCTGGCGTGGGAGAACGTCGATCCGTCACGCCGCAAGGTGGTCGCGTACAACTTCCTCTTCTCGTGCGATCAGTATCCCGGCAGACCCGGGTGCGATGTGCCGGGAGCGGCGGGGTCGCTCGACAATCACGCGCACGGAACGCAGAGCGCTGCGGTCGCTGCAGGCGATCGCGGCACGCCGCTCGTGCACGATTTCGCCGATGCGGTGGCACCCGGCGCGAAGCTCGTCGTGCAGGACGGCGGATTCGTGGGCGGCGATGCCTGCTCGCAGTTTCCGGGCGTCGGCTGCCCGGCGAAACTGACGCCGATCTTCGAGCAGGCCTACCGTCAGGGCGCGCGCATTCATTCGAATTCGTGGGGCGATCGTCAGGGCTCGCTCGTTGCGCCTCCGACCGCGAACTATCCGCAGTCGGCGCGCGACGTCGATGCGTTCGTCTGGTCGCATCCCGATCTGCTGGTCGTCTTCAACACCGGCAACCTCGGGCAGAACATCGAGACGCCGCGCAGCTCGCTCTCCGCGCCCGGCAGTGCGAAGAACACCCTCCAGATCGGCGGCACGCGCACCCGCAGCTCGGATGACGACACGCTGGCGGTCTTCACTCTCTTCGGCCCCACGCGTGACGGCCGCATCAAGCCCGATCTCGTGGCGCCAGCGCGCGTGATCGCCGGCAGCCGCGATCACGACAACAATCCGAACACCTGCGACGACTCGCGGCAGGAGGGGACCTCGTGGGCCTCGCCGACCGTCGCCAGCGCGGCGGCGCTCGTGCGGCAGTACTACACGGATGGGTTCTATCCGACTGGCGCGGCAACGCTCGCGAATCGCTTCACCCCGAGCGCCGCGCTGCTGAAGGCGACGCTCATCTCTGCGGCCCGCCCGGTGCCGTATCGCGGCGTGCTCACCGGCGGTCGCGTCGAAGCGTTGCCGGTGCCGTCACACGAGCAGGGGTGGGGGTTTCCGGTGCTCGACGACGCGCTCTTTTTTCCCGGCGACGCCGCGAAGCTGCGCGTCGTCGACGTGCCGCTCGAATTCGGACTCGGCGCGGGACAGAAATCGTCCGTGCGCGTGAACGTGAAAGCAGGGACGCCGTTCAAAGCCGTGCTGGTCTGGACCGATCCTCCCGGCCACGTGGCGGGCGTAAGCGACACGTCTCCGCAGCTCGTGAATGACCTCGATCTGCAGGTGCGGACCTCCGCAACGACGCTGTTCGGCAACGGCGCAACTCCCGATCGGCTGAACAACGTGGAAGTGGTGTCACTCGCGACGCCGGCCGCCGGAACGTACACGATCGAAGTCGCGGCGAACCAGATTGGCTTCGGAACGAAGCAGAGCTACGCGCTGGTCCTGACGGGCGATTTTGCGACGACCGCCGCACGGAGACGCGCGGTTCGGCCTTAGCTTTAGTGGAGCGGCGGGGGG
>DASVUA010000675.1:0-3751 GCA_036387295.1 Thermoanaerobaculia bacterium
TCTTCTGCTACTCGAAGAACGGCAGCGGCGGCGATTGCCCCACCACCTGCACCGGCGGCTGCGAAACGGTTCGCCACGATCCGAGCCTGCCGTACGACACGATCGGCGTGACCGCCGGCGCGAAGAACATCATCACCGTCGGCTCCGTTGCGGCGAGCGTCGCCAGTGCCACGATCTCCGACTTCAGCTCGCGCGGTCCGGCGAAAGACGGCCGCATCAAGCCGGAAGTCGTCGCGCGCGGTTCGAGCGTCTTCTCTTCGGTTCCGACGAATTCGTACGGGCGGCTGAGCGGCACGTCGATGGCCGCGCCGGCTGTGACCGGAATCGCGGCGTTGCTCGTCGAGCAGTGGCGCAAGACGTTCGGCGGCGCGAGCCCGACTCCCGCGCAGCTCAAGGCGGTGATCATCGCCGGCGCGGACGACCTCGGCAATCCGGGGCCCGACTACACGTTCGGCTTCGGTCTCGTGAACGCGAAGACGTCCGTCGATACGATCATCGCGGACGGCGGGACCGGCGCCCGCCTGCGCACCCTGACGCTCGCACAGGGGCAGACGGTCGAAACGAACGTCGTCGTTGCGGCGCCGCAGAAGCTCCGGTTCGTGATGCACTGGGCCGATCCTTCCATTCCATTCCTCGGCGGCGACGACATCGCGCAGAAAGCGCTCGTCAACGATCTCGACATCCGCGTCATCGGACCGGACGGCACGACGCACCTTCCGTGGGTCCTCAGCAAGACCGCCTTCCGCGACAACGCCACGCGCGGCGTCAACACCACCGACAACGTGGAGATGATCGAGATCGCGAATGCCGCTGCCGGCACGTATCGCGTCATCGCGACCGGCACGAGCGTCACCGAAGGTCCTCAGACGGCGGTGCTCGTCGCCTCGGCGTCCCTTGCCGCGCCGCCGCCGCCCTGCGTCGATCCTCAGGAAATCGGCCGCACGAACAACAGCGCCGAGACGGCCGTTCGCGGTCTCGTCGCCGGTTCCGAAGTCCGCGGCGCGATCTGCACCGCCGGAGATCTCGACTTCTACACGTTCACCGTCACGAAGCCGGGCGACATCTATCTCGACGTTGCCACGACCGGCGACACGGAGATCCGTTTCTCGATCGACGGCAACGGCATTCCGACCGGCGGCATCCTCGCGCCGAACAACGCCACGCGCATTCCGATCAACGGTGTGACGACGTACCCGCGCACGATCACCGTGACCGTCGACTCCCGCACGGCGCCCGGTCAGATTCCGACGTACAGCTTCACGCCCGTCTTCGGCCAGGCCGGTGGCGCTCGTCGCCGCAGCGTCGGCCGCTGACACTGCAGCAAACTCCCGCAAGTGGAGGATGGTCAAACCTGCCCATCCTCCACTTACAATGCGCCGCCTATGGCGTACAACACACTCCAGGTCGAGCATGAAGACGGCGTCCTCACCGTCACGCTGCATCGTCCCGACGTCCACAATGCCTTCAACGACGAACTGATCGCGGAAGCGATCGACGTCTTCTCGAACATCGACGACGCCGCGTCGCGCGTGGTCGTGCTGAAAGGGACAGGCAAGAACTTCTGCGCCGGCGCGGACCTCAACTGGATGTCGCGCATGGTCGCCTACACGCGCGAGGAGAACGTCCGCGATTCGTCGCTGCTGGCGAAGATGTTCGCGCTCATCAACGAATGCCCGTTGCCGGTGATCGGACGCATTCAAGGTGCGGCGATCGGCGGCGGCGTCGGTCTCGTGTCGGTGTGCGACATCGCGATCGCAACGGCGGGAACGCAGTTCGGTTTGTCCGAGGTGAAGCTCGGGATTCTGCCGGCGGTCATCTCTCCGTACGTCATCGGAAAAATTGGTGCGACGCACGCGCGCGCGCTGTTTCTCACCGGCGAGCGATTCACGGCCGAGCGTGCGCTGCGCATCGGCCTGGTGCACCGGATCGAAGAATCGGAGAAAGAGCTCGACGCCGCGGTTTATGAGGCGGTGACCCAGCTCAAGACCTCCGGTCCCGAGGCGGTGCGGGAGTGCAAGAAGCTGATCGCGCACGTCGCGTCGCACGACCTCGCCGACTCGATCCCGTACACGATCGACGCGATCGCCACGCGACGCGTTTCGGCCGAGGGGCAGCAGGGGATGGAAGCGTTCCTCAAGAAGCAGCTCGCGCCGTGGGCCGTCCCGTCATCCTGAGTGGGACGCGACGGAAGGGAATCGCACCGATGACATCGACCATCAAGAAACTCATCGTTCCGAACCGCGGCGAGATCGCGGTGCGCATTGCCCGCGCTTGCCGCGAGCGCGGCGTCGTCTCGGTGCTCGCACACGCGGAAGACGACGACGTGCGGTACGTGCGCCGGTTTTTCGACGAAGCCGTCTCACTCGGAAGCGGCGATGCGCGCGAGACCTACCTGAACGTCGCGAAAGTCGTCGACGCCGCACGTGCGTCGGGTGCAGACGCGCTGCATCCGGGCTACGGATTTCTCTCCGAGCGCGCGGAGCTCGCGGCGGCGTGTGAAGAGTCGAACATCATCTTCGTCGGCCCGAAGGCGTCGTCGATCGCGGCGATGGGTTCGAAAGCGGAGTCGCGCCGGCTGATGCAGTCCCTCGGCGTGCCGGTCGTTCCCGGCTACGACGGCGAGGATCAGTCGCTCGAGGTGCTCACGCGCGAAGCGCAGCGCATCGGGTTTCCTCTCCTCGTCAAAGCATCGGCGGGCGGCGGCGGGAAGGGGATGAAGATCGTCCGCTCGGCCGAGGAGATCCAGCCCGCGATCGAGTCCGCCGCACGCGAGGCCATCAAGGCGTTCGGCGACGCGCGTCTCCTGCTCGAGCGCTACATCGAAGAGCCGCGGCACGTCGAGTTTCAGATCTTCGGCGATGCGCACGGAAACATCGTGCATCTATTCGAGCGCGACTGCTCGATTCAGCGCAGACATCAGAAAGTGATCGAAGAAACGCCGGCGCCGCGCTACAGCGACGAGCTGCGGCAGCGGATGGCGAAAGCGGCGATCGCCGCGGCGGCAGGTGTGGAGTACCGCAACGCCGGAACGGTGGAGTTCATCGTCACGCCGGACGGCGAGTTCTACTTCCTCGAAATGAACACGCGTCTGCAGGTCGAGCACCCGGTGACGGAGCTCGTGGCCGGCGTCGACCTGGTGCATGCGCAGTTGCATGTGGCCGAGGGGAAGCCGCTGCCGTGGACGCAGGACGAGCTGCGGCAGCGCGGCCACGCGATGCAGGTGCGCATCTACGCCGAGGATCCGGACGATCGCTATCTGCCGCAGTCGGGCACGATCGCGCAGTACGTCGAACCGACCGGCCCCGGCGTGCGCGTCGATGCCGGCGTGATGCGCGGCAGCGAGATCAGCGTGAAGTTCGATCCGATGCTCGCGAAGCTCATCTGCTATGCCGAAGATCGTGAAACGTGCATCGATCGCATGTCGCGCGCTCTGCGCGATTACGTGATTCTCGGAACGAAGACGAATGTCTCCTGGCTGCGCCGCGTCGCGACGCACGAGGCGTTCCGGCAAGGCCTCGTCAGTACCCGTTTTCTTCAGGATCACGCCGAATCGCTCGAGCCGCGCACGCCGGAAATCGTTCCGGCGATTGCGGCCGCCGTTGCGTCTGCGCCGAAGAAGACGAGCGCCGCGAGCAATGCTCCCGAGCTCGCGACGGTGTGGGAGCAGGTCGGCGACTGGGGACGTTGAGATTTCTGGTTTTCCGCTTGCGATAGCGAGGGCGGCAGTTCAATGAACCCTGGAGGCTAACGT
>DASVUA010000676.1:0-3728 GCA_036387295.1 Thermoanaerobaculia bacterium
GCGGCGCTCTTCGTTGAAGCACGGCACGACGACGATCAGATGCACGCCGCGCATTCTAAGCGCCGCCCGATCGGACGCCGAACCGGCGCGCTTTCGAAGCCCGCCATTCCGGCGGAGCGGAGGCGGTTCAGCCGTCGCCGATCCACCCTGTGGGCATACAATGACCACGACGCTGACTGGTCAACACGTTGACCGGTCAGTGGAATGACCATGAAAATACAGACAATTGAGACCCCCGTTCACGGACGCGTTCTCTTCGAAGACCGCGGAGCCGAGCGCTTGCTGGTCGGCTTCCACGGGTATGGAGAGGACGCCGCGACGCACCTGGCGCAGCTCGAACAGATCCCCGGAATCGATCGCTGGTCGGTGGCGGCGGTGCAGGCGCTGCATCCGTTCTACACGCGGTCGGGGAGCGTGGTCGCGAGCTGGATGACCAGCCTCGATCGTGAGCTGGCCAGCGCCGACAACGTCGCCTACGTGCGGCGTGTGATCGAATCGCTCCCGGCCTCCCGCACGCTCGTGTTCGCCGGTTTTTCGCAAGGTGCCGCCATGGCCGCGCGCGCCGCGGCGTACTCGGCCAGAGCTGCAGGCCTCATCCTGCTGGGCGGCGACATTCCTCCCGAAATCCGCGCCGACGAGGCGGTTAAACTACCCGCGACCCTCCTCGGGCGCGGCAGGCAGGACGACTGGTACACGGAGGAAAAGTTCAAGCAGGACTTGAACTATCTCGAACGGACCACGAGCGTCACGACGTGCATCTTCGAAGGGGGGCACGAGTGGACCGCGCCGTTCCACATCGCCGCCGGAGAGTTTCTCAGGAGCTTCGATGCGTAAGCTGATCGCCGCGCTTTTGTTTGTTGCCGCGTCCGCCTTTGCGGACGAGCCGAAAGTCGTGCTCGTGCAGGCGAGCGACACCTCCGTCACCTATCGCGAGCGTCTTCCCGATCGCGTCTTCATCGACGACGCCGCGCACACGTTCCACTACGCCGGCTGCAAGTCGGTGACGAAGGCGATGCCGCGGCTCGCACCGGCCGCCGCGACGCTCCGCGGCTACACGGCACATTGCCCGGCGCTCCGGAAGGCGGAGTACACCACCCGCACCGTGGCCCGGAAGCCTCGCGATCCGCGGGTCATCTCGGTGCTCATCCTCGGCAACAGCCTCGTCTACTTCAACGAGATCCCGCGCATGACGGCCGAGATGGGTGCGCGAGAGCGGCGTCCGCTGCGCGTCGACAGCGTCACGCGCAGCGGCATCTCGGTCGAGCAGATCTGGAACGAGACGAACGCGCTCGAGAAGCTCTGGGCCGAGCATTGGGACTACGTCGTGATCCAGGGTGGAGGGGGAGAGCTCGGGCCGCTGCGGAACCCGCCGGTGTTTCACGATTACTTCGGCCGGCTCGTCGACGCGGCGCGGAAAAGCGGCGCCGAGCCGCTGATGTACGTCGTCTGGCGAGCCGCGCGATCGGCCGAGCACGACGCGGCGTCGCTCGAAGCCGCGACGCGCCACAAGGTGCGGCCGATCCCGGTCGGCCTCGCCTGGAACGCCTTGGTCGCGAGCGAGCGATTCACGCGGCTCGACTGGGACGGCGTGCACCAGGATGCATTCGGCGCGTATCTCGTCGCCTGCAGCATCTACTCGGCGATTTACGGGAAGCCGGCGCACGGCGCGCCGCACGACTTCGAGCATCTCGCCCTTCCGTCGGAGGATTATGACGACGCGCTGCGAGCACAAACCATCACCGCCGACGACGCGCGGGCGATTCAGGACGCCGCGTGGAATGCGTTGCAGAAGGTGAAGAAACCTTAGCGACGCGTTGTTGTAGCCCGCTCCTGATGTCCTTCTACTCAGACCGCATCGATCGTCTCAAAGAACGCCTCAAAGAGATCCCCGACCGGCCGGGCGTGTATCTGCACAAGAACACCGACGGCGACGTGATCTACGTCGGGAAGGCGCGGAACCTCAAAAACCGCGTCACCTCGTACATCGTCGGGCGCGGCGCGCGCGACACGAAGACGATGACGCTGGTCAACGAGATCGACTCGATCGACTTCGTCACGACCAACAACGAGCTCGAGGCGATCCTCCTCGAGAACAATCTCATCAAAGCGCACCAGCCGCGCTACAACATCCTTCTCCGGGACGACAAGAGTTACCCGTACCTGAAAGTGACGATGTCCGAAGACTACCCGCGGGTCGTCTTCACGCGCCGGATGGACCGGAAGAAAGGGGACCTCTTCTTCGGCCCGTTCTTCGCCGGCACGGCGCGCCGCATCCTCAAGCTCGTCGCCGACCAGTTCAAGCTCCGCAGCTGCGACCTGGACATTTTCAAGGGGAAGAACGCGCTCAGCCGCCCCTGCCTCTACTACGACATGCACCAGTGCCTCGGGCCTTGCGTGGTGGGGCTCACGACGAGCGACGCTTACCGCGAGATGGTCGACGACGTCGTTCTCTTCCTCGGCGGCAAGTCGCGCGAGCTGCAGGAGCGTCTCAAGGGGCGGATGTACCACGCGGCCGAGAACGAGAATTTCGAGCTCGCGACCTACTACCGCGATCTCATCCGCACGGTGGAACGGATTCAGGCGGAGCAGCAGGTCGCCTCGGCCGAAGACGAGGACATGGATGTCTGGGGTCTGCACGAGGAGGGGAGCGACGTGGCCGTGCAGCTCTTCGTCATCCGCGGCGGAAACGTCGTCGATCGGCGCGAGCTGTTCTGGGAGAAAGTGGCCGACTATCAGCCCGGCTACTTCCTCAGCGAGATTCTCCAGCGCTACTACCAGGACAACCTCTTCATTCCGCACGAGATCCTGATCCCGTTCGAGGTGGAAGAGAAAGAGCTGCTCACCGACTGGCTCACCCAGCAGGCGAATCGCAAGACGCAGGTGCGCGTGCCGCAACGCGGACGGGGCGTCGACCGAATCGATCTCGCGAACCGCAACGCCGTGCTGTCGCACGAGTCGCGTTTCCGCAAGTCGACTCAGGACCGGCTGCAGATCGCGGCGCAGCGTCTCGGCACCGTGCTGAGCCAGGCGACCGGCTGGACCGATCGCGAGATTCAGAAGATCGAGTCGTTCGATATTTCGAACATCCAGGGCACCGATTCGGTGGCGGGGATGGTCGTGCTCGACCGCGGCAAGTTCGACAAGAACCAGTACCGCATCTTCAACATCAAGACGGTGATCGGCGCGGATGACTTCCGCTCGATGGCCGAGGCGGTCGACCGCCGGTACCGCCGCGTCCTGGAAGACAAGAAGCCGCTGCCGGACCTGATCCTCATCGACGGAGGCCGCGGACAGCTGAACGCCGCGCTGGCGGCCCTCAACAAACTGGGGGTCGAGGAGATCCCGATCGCGGGTCTGGCGAAGCGGGAGGAAGAGATCTACGTTCCCGACCGCGATGAGCCGATCCGCCTGGAGAAGCACGATCCGGCGCTGCAGCTCCTGCAGATGGTGCGCGACGAGACGCACCGTTTCTCGGTTTCATCGCATCGCCGCCGCCGGCGCAAGCGGACGCTGCACAGCGAGCTGGACGATCTGACGGGGATCGGCGGGAAGCGGAAGCGTCTGCTGCTGGAACGCTTCGGGAGCCTGAGCGCGATCAAGCAGGCGAGCGCTCAGGATCTGATGAACGTCCTCGGCCGCAAGGTCGGCCAGTCACTGTTCGACGAATTGCACCAGGGGTAGACGAGGGGCCTCCGGCGGGCCGGCAGGGCCGGCAACCCGGGTTGCCC
>DASVUA010000677.1:0-7746 GCA_036387295.1 Thermoanaerobaculia bacterium
CGCGGCCGCCGCTCTTCTCGACGCGAGCAGCCGCACCAGCGAGCGCCTGCGCATCGCGCGCGATCTGCACGACCTGCTCGGCCATCACCTCACCGCGCTCAGCGTCAACCTCGAAGTGGCCGCGCATCTCAGCGACGGAAAAGCGCGCGCACACGTCGAGCAGGCACAGTCGCTCGCGAAACTGCTCCTCTCCGATGTGCGCGCGGTGGTCAGCGACCTGCGCGACGATCAGACGATCGACGTCGCCGCGATGCTCGCACGCGTCGTCGACCCAATCCGCGCGCCGCGTGTTGCGCTGCATGTGTCGGACGACGTGCGCGTCACGCATGCCGCCGTCGCGCAGACGCTGCTGCGCGCGGTGCAGGAGATCGTCACGAACGCCATGCGCCACTCGGGGGCGGCCACGCTGACCATCGACGTCACGTCGGACGGCGAAACGATCGCGCTGCACGCGCGCGACGACGGCCGCGGCACGAACACGATCGCGACCGGCAACGGTCTCCGCGGGATGGAGGAGCGCTCGCGCGAGCTCGGCGGCTCGCTCGACGTCCGATCGCAACCAGGCTCCGGATTCGAAGTGCGGCTGGAGTTGCCGGCGTGACCGCGAGCCTGATCCGCGTCGTCCTGGTGGAAGACCAGATGCTCGTACGCCTCGGCATCCGCAGCCTGCTCGAACTGACGGAAGACATCCGCGCCGCCGGCGAAGCGGCCGACGGCGAAGAGGCACTGCGCGTGATCGAGGAAACGAAGCCCGACGTCGTGCTGCTGGACATGCGGATGCCGAAACTCGACGGCGTCGGCGTGCTGCGCGCGCTGGGCGAACGGGGAACGTTTCCGCCGACGCTGATCCTCACGACGTTCGACGACGACGAGCTGGTATTCGAAGGACTGCGCGCCGGCGCGAAAGGGTTCCTCCTCAAGGACGTCTCGCTCGAGCGATTGACCAACGCCATCCGGCAGCTCGCAAGCGGCGGCAGCTTCATCCAGCCGGTCGTCACCGAGCGCATCCTCCGCGGTCTCGTCCAGCCGCAGCGCAACCGCGAGCCCGTCGCCCCCGGCGACCGCCTCACCGAGCGCGAAACCGAAGTGCTCCGCCTGATGGCCGGCGGCTACAGCAACCGTGAGATCGGAGCCGCCCTCCGGGTCGGCGAAGGCACCGTCAAAAACCACATCTCCAGCATCCTCGCGAAAATGGGCGTCCGCGACCGCACTCGCGCCGTACTGAAAGGACTGGAAGCGGGATATCTCGATTGAGGCAGCGGCACGTCGCGCTGCGACGCGCCGTGGCGACCGAGGTAAGATTACGGAGCGATGGAAGACCTCAGACAACTGCTCGAGGTGATGCGACAGGAGAACGCTTCGGCCGCGGCCGAAACGCGCCGCCATTCCGAACAGATGGCCGCGGAAGCGCGCCGCCATTCGGAACAGATGGCTGCGGAAACGCGCCACCATTCCGAACAGCTGGCTGCGGAAACGCGCCGCCATTCCGAACAGTTGGCTGCCGAAACGCGCGGCCATTCGGAAGAGATGGCTGCGGAAACGCGCCGTCACTTCGAAGTGGTGGCAGAACGCCTCGAGGCAAAGATCGACACGGTCGCGGAAGGGGTCATCCACGCCAACGAGCGGATCGACCGCCTCGACGCGAAGGTGGACGTCCTCTCGTCCGAAATGGCGAGCGAGTTCAACAACGTGCGCTCGATGATCAAGTTCTCTCACCACGAGCTCGATCGTCGCGTGCGGTCCCTCGAAGAAGTGGTAGCCGATCTTCAGGCGCGGGTCGAGCGGCTCGAGTCGTCGACGCACTGAGTCGCAGGCGCGCTACACGCGTCCTCTTCGCGTTAGCGGTCGCCTCTCGGCACTGCGTCTGCTATAAACCTTCCGAATGCTCCTTTCCGCCAGCCGTTGTGCGGTCCTCCTCGCTCATCCCGGGCACGAGCTCGTCATCCATGGATTCGTCGAACGCTCGCGTCCGCTTGTGGCGGTGTTGACCGACGGGTCGGGCAGCAGCGGCCATTCGCGCGTCGATTCGACCACGCGCGTGCTCGAGAGCACCGGCGCGGAGCCGAGCGGGTTTTACGGTGGCTTCACGGATCAGCGTTTGTACGCCGCGCTTCTCGGGCACGACCACGACTTGTTCGTGTCGATGGCGGAGGAACTGGCCGGCGTGCTCGTCGCTTCGCGCATCCAGGTCGTGGTGGGCGACGCGAGCGAGGGCTGGAACCCGATCCACGACGTCTGGCGCAGCGTGGTGAACGCCGCCGTCGAACTGGCGTCGCATCGCCTCGGCGCCGACATCCGCAATTTCGATTTTCTCCTTTTCGGCTCGCACCGCGCCGCGGCCGTCGACTGCTCCCGGCAGGCGGTCGTGCTGCAGCTCGACGAAGCGGCATACGAGCGCAAGCTCGCGGTCGGTGAGCTCTATGCGGAGCTGCACGCGGAAGTGCAGGCGGCGCTGAGCGGCTCGACCGCGTCGATCGTCCGCTCGCCGGCATTGAGCGCGGAGCTCGATCGCCGTCTCGCCGGCCTAAATGCGGAGGCATATCGCACCGAGTTGCTCCGCCCCGTCGGCGCAACGCCGGCGGCCGCTGCCGAGCCGCGCGTGTACGAACTGTACGGAGAGATGATGGTTGCGGCCGGCCGCTACAAAGAGGCCATCCGCTACGATCGCCACCTCGCGCCGGTCGAGTGGGCGCTTCGCCAGCACGCCGCTCGCGAAACCGGGAGCCGTCTCGTTTGCGCATCCTCCTGACCACCCAGAATCTCACCAGGTACGGCGGCACGCAGATGTTCGTGGCCGACCTCGCGCGCAAACTGCTCCAGTGGGGACACGAGCCGATCGTGCACAGCCCCTGGCTCGGTAAGGCGGCGGCCGACCTGCGCAACTGGACCGTCGCCGTGACGTCCGATCTCCGCACCATCACCGAGCCGCCGGACGTGATCATCGGCAACTATCACCTCGGCACCATGACGGCGCTCCATCAGTTTCCGGAGGCGCAGGCGATCTTCATCTGCCACACCACGCTCGCCTTCGTGCCGAAAGCGCCGCGCATCCGCCGCTACGTCGCGGTCGACGAAGCGTGCCGCTCGCATCTCGTCTACGAATCGGGTGTCGACGCGCGGCAGGTGGAGATGGTGCTGAGTGCCGTCGAGCTGACGCGCTTTCGCGTGCGCGCGGAACTGCCGCCGCGTCCGCGGCGCGCGTTGTTGTTCGGAAACCAGTTCGCGGGCGACGGACCGTGGCAGGCCATCCGAACCGCGTGCCGCGAAGAAGGGATCGAGAGCGTCGTTCTCGGTGAAGGCGTCGGCACGGCCGACCCGAACCCCGAGAAGCTGCTGCTGCAATACGACCTCGTCTTCGCGCGAGGCCGTTCGGCGCTCGAGGCGATGGCCACCGGCGCCGCAACGGTGCTCGCTGGCCCGAACCGGATGGCGACGCTCGTAACGTCGGCCGATGTCGCACGTTACCGCCCGCGGAACTTCGGCCGGCGCGATCTGACGACGCCCATCGACGTCACCGCGGTGCGCCGCGAGATCGCGCGCTACGATGCCGCCGACGCTGCCGCGGTGAGCCGGACGATCCGCGAGACCGCGTCGCTCGACATCGCCGCCGGACAGTTCCTCCGCATCGCCGAAGACGCACTGCAGGATCGCGCGCCGGCCGACGTGGCGAGCGAGTACGCCGCCACCGCCTTGTATCTGAGTGGCCTCGAGGCAGACGAAGCGCGCCAGCGCAACGATCGCCTTCGCAACCGGCTCGAGAGCCTGCCGCTGGTCGGCCCGCTGGTGCTGCGCCTCGGGCGCGCGATCATGCGCGCGCTGGTGCGCTAACGCGACGCAGACGTGCCGTCGCCCCGCGCGGCTGCATCGTCAGACGCGCCTCGTAGCTGAGCGCGCCCGTCCCGCAATCGAACGTCCAGTCGCGCGCAAGCATCGTGAGCATCATCGTTCCGACCGTCATCGCGAACGACTCACCGATGCAGCGCCGCGGGCCGCCGCCAAACGGAAAGTAGGCAGCGCGATTCGCGAGCGGCGTCTGCCAGCGCGCCGGATCGAAGCGCAGCGGATCGTCGAACCAGCGGGGGTCGCGGTGCACGACGTACGGACAGAGCAGCACCATCGCGCCGCGCGGCACTTCGTACTCATCGAGTGCATACGGCGCAATCGTGCGGCGGCCGATCATCCACTGCGGCGGATAAAGGCGCATCGATTCGAGCAGCAACGCTTCGGGATCGGCGTGTCGCAGTTCCGGCTGGCGGCTCATCATCAGCCACGCCCATGTCGTCGCGATGCGGATCGTCTCCTGGCTGGTGATCAGAAACGTTGCGAGTTGATCGTCGGGCAACTCCGCCGCGCCGAGGAGACCGTCGGCGGTTGCATGCGTCTTCACGAAACGAACGAGCTCGTAGAGCCGCGCACCGCTGTCCCGCTTGATGCGAAACCGCTCGGCATGCGGGAACATGACGCGGCGGAACCTGCGTCCCACCGTGTCCATCGCCTCGCTCATCGCATCGTGATCGAGCGCGCAGCCGAACAGTACGCGCGCGGCCACGTCGGAGCCGAGGACGGACATCTCGCGGAAGAGGTCGACGTGTGAGCCATCGTGCTGCCGCGCGCTCCACGACTCGATCGCCGCCGCAACCAGCGGCCGCTTCGCTTCGATGGCCGGCCGCGCAAAAATGCGACTGAAATCCATCCGCTGCCGGCGATGCTCGTCCCCTTCGCTCGTGAGCAGGCCGTTGCCGAACACCGACGCCCCGCGACGCGGGCCCCAGTCTTTGTCGAAATGCGTGTACGAGTCGCGAAAGATCCGCGTGATCAGATCGGGCCGCGAGACGAGAAAGATCTCGCGCGCACCGACTTCGAAGTAGACGACGTCGCCGAACTTGCGCGCCAGTTTCAGGAACGTCTCGGGATGGCGACGCATGAACCACACGCGGCCGGGGCCCGGCGGACGCTGCCCGATCAGACGCCCCTCGTTCGCGCCCGTCATTCGACTTTCGTCGCGATCCACCACGTCGTCCCGCCCGCGTCCCTCACGCCGCCGCGCTTGTCCGCGTCCTCTTTCTTCACCGGCTCCTGCACCGAAGTCGCTCCTGCCTCGAGCGCGCGACGATAGGTGTCGTCGACGTCCGGCACGTAGAGGTGCACGTACGACGGCACCGGCGGCCATCCTTCGACTCCGTCCGCGAGCATCACGACCGTGTCGTCGATTCGCACTTCCGCATGCATCAGCCGCCCGTCCTCGCCTGGATACCGGCGCAGCTCCACCGCACCGAAAACGCGTTGCAGAAATTCGATCGTTGCGCTCGCACCGCTCACGACCAGGTACGGCGACACACTGTTATAGCCCTCGGGTTTGTGCGACATCGGCATCTTCGTTCTCCTCGGTCGCGCGGACGATAGCACTCGCGCGGCGCTATCCTCATCCACATGACAAGCGCATTCAGCCTTCTTCTCATCGCCGTCGCTGCCGGGATCGCGGTCGCGCTGCAGGGGCAGGCGATGGGCGCGCTCAACCGCACCGCCGGGACGGCCGCAACGATGCTCGCGACGTACGGCAGCGGCGCGATCATCAGCGCCATCATCTGGCTGTTCCGGCGTTCGGCGGGCGGCTCGGTCACGATCGGCAATCTGGCCTATGGATTCGCTGCAGGAGCGCTCGGCCTCGTGATCGTCGGCGGGATCGGCTTCGCCGCGCCTCGTCTCGGCCTCTCGCGGACGCTCGTGATCACGGTCGCGGCGCAGCTCGGCGCGGCGATGTTGATCGAGTCGACGGGGCTGTTCGGCGCCACGGCGCGCCCACTCGATTTCAGCAAAGCGGCCGGCGTGCTCGTCACCGCAATCGGCGTCTGGCTCGTCGTGAAATAGAACGCTCGCAAGAGATTGGAACGCGCGATACGATCGCGCTCGACATGGAACAACATCTCGTCGAGCGGCGCGACCGCGGCGTCATCCGTCACACGCCGACGGTCTACGGCACCTCGGTCGAGGGGATGCCTCTCACCGTCTACCTCCCCGACTCCGGCAACGCCGAGCTCCTGGTGCTCGCCGCGATTCATGGCGACGAATCGGAGACGACGGTGGCCGTCTCGGAAGCGCTACGCTGTCTCCCCACCGGCGATCTGCAGGCAGCCGTGATCCTCTGCGGCAACCCCGACGGCATGGTGCGCGGCACGCGCGGCAATGCAAAAGGGGTCGACCTCAACCGGAACTTCCCGACCTCCAACTGGAGTCACGATCCGGTGTTCTACAAGAGCCGCGCGAACGATGCGCGCGACATCGCGCTCAGCCCCGGAGCGGAGCCGGCGTCGGAGCCCGAAACGCGCGCGCTCATCGCGCTGATCGACCGCCTGCAGCCGCGCGCGGTCGTCAGTCTCCATTCCGCCCTCGCCTGTGTCGACGATTCCGGCGCCTCGCACCTCGGGCGGCAGCTCGCCGACCGCTGCGCGCTGCCGTTTCTGACGGAGATCGGCTACCCGACTCCCGGTTCGATGGGCACCTGGGCCAGCGAGCGCGGCCTCAATCTCGTGACGCTCGAGCTGGAAGATGAATCTCTGTACACGCTCAAGGATCGTCACGTGCCGATCCTCCTCGACCTCATGACCGGCCGCTTTGCGCTCGAGGTCTCGTAATGCACATCCTCATTACCGACTCGGGTGTAGGCGGGCTTTCTGTGGTCGCGTATGCGGAGCGTTTCGTCCGGACGCACGGTGTGAGCGAGCCGGTACGGCTCACCTTCGCCAATGCCGCGCCGGCCAATGATTACGGCTACAACTCCATGCCGTCACGCGAGGATAAGATCGCGACGTTCGACCGCTTTCTGCGCAGCGTGACCGGCAAATTCGCGCCTGATTCGATTTACGTGGCGTGCAATACGTTATCGGTGCTGCTGCCCGATACGCCGTATGCCGCCAATGCGCCGGTCCCTGTGCACGGCATTGTGGAAACGGGAGCAGGCCTGCTGCGCCGCGCACTGGAAGCCGACCCGCAAAGCGTCGCAACGATTTTCGGGACGCAGACGACGATCGACGCCGGCGCATACCCGCGGTTGCTCGAGCAGCGTGGCGTCGAGCCGTCGCGCATGGTGAGCCAGGCCTGTCCCGGATTGGCCGACACGATTTCCGAAGACCGCGAAGGAACGAAAACCGCGACAGAGATCGAGGGATGGGTCCGCGCCGCAATCGAGAAAATGCAGCACCCCGGCGCACCAGTCGTGGCCTGTTTAGCCTGCACGCACTACGGCTACCGCAAAGATCTCTTCGCCGCCGCATTCGAGAAACACGGCGTCTCGGCCACAGTCGTGAATCCAAACGAAAGCGCCGTAAACGACCTTTTCGGCACACAGCCGGAAGGCGCACATCGCGACGCCGCGGTGAGTTTCGTGACGCGCTACGCAATCCCCAAAGCAACCATCGAAGCGCTCACCTATTTTCTCGACCCCATCTCCCCCCCCACCGTCGCCGCAATGCAGAACTTCGAGCATCGAACCGACCTGTTCTGACGCAGTTCCTCCGTCCTTGTGGAGCGGCGGGCTAAAGCCCGCCGAGCAATCAACGGCCGGCGGGCTAAAGCCCGCCGCTCCACCAAACGATACGACACGCCAAACGGACCTTGGTGTGGAGTGCGGCGACGTTAGTTGCCGCTGTAACTCGCGGCAGCGCCAGCTGCCGCGCGCAAAAGAAAGCGGAGGCTAGCGCCTCCGGAAGCAAAAGCGGCGACTCGCGTCGCCGCACTCCACATCGTCCT
>DASVUA010000678.1:0-4298 GCA_036387295.1 Thermoanaerobaculia bacterium
CCTCGCTCCCACCCATGCGGCAGCTGACGCTGCCGCGAGTCAGAGCGGCGACTGACGTCGCCGCACTCCACACGTTGTTGGATGCCTCGCCGCACTCGAGTTCAGTTTGGAGTGCGGTGGCAGAGCCACCGCTTTGTCATCGCAGAAGAGCAGCCTTCCCCTGATCGCGCTGTTGTGAAAGCGGCGGCTTTGCCACTGCACATCGTGCTTAACCCGCGGCCGCACGGGAGGCGGTCCATGTTTGGCGCTGGCTGGCGATGACGGACGAGAGTTGCATCCGTTCGTTCGCGATGGCTTCTTCGGCTTCGGTGATGACGCGTTGTTTGGAGGTGATTTTTGCCTGTAGGCCGGATGCGTCGTTGCGGAGTGTGTCGAGGCGTTTTGTCTGGATTTCGAGCGCGTGCGTGTGGTCGCGGGCGGCGTCGGCGAGGGTGCGGCGGCGGGCTTCGAGATTGCGGGAGGCTGCGATGGCTTGCTCGAACGTCGGGCCGTCCATGCCGCCGCGGGTGATGTGTTGTTGCATCGAGCGGTGCGCCGTCTCCGCTTCGGCGAGCTCGGCGGCCGCGAGATCGGCGGCTGTGCGCGCGCGGTGCAGTTCGGATTCGAGCTCCGCGATCGCGGAACGTAAGGCGTCCTGGCGCTGCACCAGCGGGTCGAGCTCAGCGCGTGCCGCGGTGGCGAGGCGCTGCCACTGATCGACGAGCATCTCGTGCATCCGATACTCGCCTGCCGCGGCGCGGCGATGTTCCTCTTCTTTCCGGATGGCCGAGTACGTATTGACACACCAGTCCTCGAAGCGCAGCGGCTCCATCGTTCCGCCCGCGCTGGCGCGCTCCGGCTCGGGGAGATAGCTGTCGAACAACCCTTTCCTGTATTCGTCGTGAATGCTGTGGAGTTGTTCGTTGAAGTACACCGCAATGCTGCGCGGCTGAAAGAGTTTCAGGATCAGCAGGCCGAGAAAGAGGAACGCCAGGAACGCCCGCACGGCCAGCTCCGCACCGGTGAACTGCGGGTTCTTCATCAAGTCGCGCAGCAGCTCTCCGCTCGAATGCACGCCCGGCGAGAGGAAGCGGATTCCGTACTGCTGCTCGAGCTCCGGCTGGGAAAGGCGATCGAAGCGCGCGAGCGCGCCGAGGCGCGACGCTTCGACGGCCAAGATCTCGCTTCGCTTTTCCGACAACTGACGCTCGATCGTTTCGAGCGCCGGTCCGCGCCCGTATTTGCCGGAGGGTCCGACGCCGGCCGCCTCCTGAACGCGCTGCTGCTCGAGCGTCTGCTGTTCGCGCAGCAACTGCGCGGCGCGGCCGACGAACGGCTGCTCGATCGCGGCGCGTTTCGCCGCCACCGTAGCGGCGTTGCGCCGCGCCATCTCGTCGCGCACGTCGCCGGCGAAGATTGCCTGCGCGAGAAACGGCGCGGTGATGAAGAGCGACGCCGAAACAATGGCCACGCGCGCGACGACGCCGCCGGCGAGCTTCAGCCTGTCCTTGAATGGCTCCTGCTTTTTTCCGAGCAGCACGCGCTCGTAATGGCCGCGCGGGAGGTCGAGAGTCATGAACGTCGCGTCGATGATCCAGACGAGAGTGAAGACGAACGCGCCGGCGATCGCGGCCGCGACGAGCGGATGGGAGCGCGACATCAGCGCACCCATGTAGCCCCACGCGAGCGCTTCCGCGCCGGCCATGATGAGGATGATCAGCCGCGCGGAAAACAGCCAGAAATCGGCACTTCTGGTCAGCAGCTCATCGCCATACGGCTTGAGCGCGAGCCGCCCGCCGAGGCCGGCACTGCGCCGCGCGGACGCGGTGCCGGAGACCGCCGTGGATATGAGCGGAAGATTCGATCCGAGAGTTTGGCTCATCGGATCTCTCTACGCACGGCGCGGGCTTTGGTGTACAGCCCTCGCGGCTCGCCGCTGCGTTACTCGTCTTTGTCGTGCACCATTTCGTCGAGCGCCACCGCGATCGCGAGCACGAGCGCGTCGTCCTCACCCGGCGCGACGTCGATGCCATAGGTATCGGTGAAGGTGAACCAGCGCTTCGACACCTGGCCGACCACGCTATCGCCGCGTCGCAGCGTGTATTCGTGATCGAGGATCGAGCCGTCGATGCGAATGTCTTCGCCGCCCGCAATGTCGACTTTGAACTTGTCGCGCAACGGAGCGAA
This sequence comes from Thermoanaerobaculia bacterium, assembly GCA_036387295.1. Taxonomy (GTDB): domain Bacteria; phylum Acidobacteriota; class Thermoanaerobaculia; order Gp7-AA8; family Gp7-AA8; genus QHVT01. The sequence continues at coordinate 2,167 of DASVUA010000678.1, forward strand.
GAGCGCTTTGGAAACCGTCGCCACGACATCGTCGTTGCGCAGGATGTCCATCTTCGAGCGGATCGAGACGAGCTTCCCGCGAATCGTCGCCACGACTTTGCCCTGGCGATCCTTCAATTCGAACGTCTCGCGCAACGTCATGACCTTGCCGTCGACGTCATACGCGGGCGTGCCCGATTCATCTTCGATCGTAAAGTCTTCGCCGAGGGAGATCAGCTTCTGCCGCATTTTGTAACGTGCCATGCCGAGAGCCCTAGCAGTGTGCGTGCCCTCGGCCGATGCGGGGCACGGCCGTTGCTTTGGTTGAGTCCGGCACTACGAACAACAAGGAGGATCGATCGCATGGGGATTCTGATGTGGATCATTGTGGGACTCGTCGCGGGCGTCCTCGCGTCGATGGTCATGGGCGGCACAGGCTACGGCCTGGTGGGCGACATCATCATCGGCATCGTCGGCGCGTTCATCGGCGGCTGGCTCTTTTCGCAGATGGGAGTGTCGACGCCGTTCGGCGGTTTACCAGGGACGATCTTCGTAGCCTTCATCGGCGCGATCGTCCTGCTGTTCATCCTGCGCCTGTTGCGCAGAGGCACAGCACGCGCGCGTTGACGTCCCGAGCGTCAGAGATTGCGCAATGCAGAAGGCGGACGCCTTCTGCATTGCAGCGGCGTCATGAAGGGATGCATTTGCAGACCACGCCTGTCGTCGTGACCTTGCAGCACGAATACGAGCCGGCGCCACACGTCACCTGACAGGACCTCGTGCCCGACGAGTAAGAGCACGACGTCGAGTTTGCACCGCCGGCATTACACGCTTCCCCGCCGCCGCCTGTGTCGCCGGCGTCTCCCCAGTCCTGATTGAGCGATTGACACTCTTCGCAACCAGGTTTTCCGCGGCCGGGAGTGCCCACCGCCACCGTCGTCTCCCCAACGTTATGCGACAGGCCATAGCCTTCCACGAGCACTCGGCGGAATCCGGCAGGCACGTCGTCGGCCATCGTCTCGTTCGCTACAGCGAATTCATACACCACGCGCTCCGTGGGCGAAATGATCCGAAGCACGCCTTCGCGATAACGAATGTCCGCGACGCCGAAGTGAACCTGTCCCGGATCGGCGGACGGCCCCTGCGTCTGCAGGACGAACCATTGGTCGACCATGCCGTCGGCGCCGTGGTAGAGCGTGTCGATGGCGATGACGACGCGGTCTGGCGCATCGCTGAAAATGAGCACCTCGCCCCTGTCGCTCCGCGCCCGCGCGTGGTTCTCGGAGGCGTTGCTGGTCGAGGTCGAAGCGCAGGCCAGGAAGAGAAAGATCGCGGCAAAACTCACCATTCGTTTCATGTTCAGCTCGCTCCTTCGCGCGACCGGTACTGCTCCGCGCAGTAGCAATGTACTGCCATGAAATCCGTCTGTCCATACTTCCTTCCTCGAGTCAAGTATGCGAGTCAGACGGCAATTGCTCTCCGGCACCCGTCTGGAGCGGCGGGCTTTTCAGCCCGCCGGCGTCTCATTGCACGGCCTCTAAAGCGCCGCTCCAGGTGTCTCGTTCGGGGCTTACTGGACCGCTGCCGGATCCATCCAGAGCACTTCCCAGTGATGGCCGTCGAGGTCGTAGAAGCTCCAGGCGTACATGAAGCCGTGGTCCATGGCGTCTTTGGCATGTCTGCCGCCGGCGTCAATGGCTTTTCTCACCATCTGATCGACCTCCGCTCTGCTGCTGCATGACAGCGCAAACAGCGCCTCGGTGTGCGTGCTCGTGTCGCACAGTGCGTTGCTCGTGAACCCGCGGAAGAACTCCTCGGTCAGCAGCATCACGTACGCCTTGTCGCTGATGATCATGCAGGCTGCTTTGTCGTCGGTGAATTGCGGGTTGAAGGTGAACCCGAGCGCGGAGAAGAACTCCATCGTTTGCTTCAGGTCGCGGATCGGAAGGTTGACGAAGATTTCGCGGGACATGGTCTGCTCTCCTTTATTCGAGCTGCCGCAATAGAAAGGCAGCGTTCAAAGGGATAGACCGGCCGCGCCGGCAAAACTCATCGGGCGCGGCAAAAAAAAATTCGCGCGGTCCTAGAGCTCCAGCGGCAGCCCGAACATCGGAAAGAGCGTTTCGACGTCGAGAAAGGAGTTCCAGCCCGCA
>DASVUA010000679.1:0-3313 GCA_036387295.1 Thermoanaerobaculia bacterium
GGCTTCAGCCCGCCGAGCGCTGATTCGGCGGGCTGAAGCCCGCCGCTCCACCTGCGGTCGACAATCTTTTGTCGTCACAGCGCGATTCGGTTGACAAGCTCCGGCCGGAGGTCCACTTTAGTCACCATTCCAAAAGTGAAGCGTCCGCGCGCTCGTGGCGTGGCGGAAAAACAGGAGGGCTCCATGAGTCGACATCAAAGCGTCCGGCGGTATGTGAAGTTCATCATGACGTTCACGGCCGGGCTCCTGTTTGCTCTTTCCGCGTTTGCTCAAACTTCGACCGGCAACATTTACGGCACGGTGGTCGACCAGAGCGGGGCGCCGCTTCCGGGCGTCACGGTCACGGCAAACGCGGGCGGCATGCAGCAGACGTTCGTCACCGAATCCGACGGCGCGTACCGCTTTCTGCGCCTGGCCCCCGGTTCGTATCGCCTCACGGCGGAGCTGGCAGGCTTCGGCACGGCCGCCCGTAACGCCGAGGTCAACATCGGCGCGAACACCGACGTCACGCTGCGGATGACGCCGCAGATGAGCGAAACGCTCACCGTCACGGCGGCCACGCCGCTGCTCGACGCGCGCGACACCAGCACCGGCGGCGTCGTCACGCAGGAAGAGATCGAACAGCTTCCGACCGCCCGCGACCCGTGGGTCATGCTCCAGCAGATGCCGGGCGTGCTCGTCGACCGCGTCAACGTCGGCGGCAACAAGAGCGGACAGCAGTCTTACTTCGTCAGCAAAGGCGCCGAGCGCAACCAGACGTCGTGGAACATCGACGGCGTCAACGTGACGGAGATGGACGAGACCGGAACGTCGACCTTCTATTACGACTTCGGCTCGTTCCAGGAAATGCAGGTCGTCACCAGCAGCGCCGATCCGTCGGTGCGCACGCCGGGCGCGCAGGTGAACATGGTCACCAAGCGCGGCACGAACGAATTCGAAGGCACCGCGCGCGGCTTCTGGGCCGACGAGGAGCTGCAGGCCACCGCTTCCGGCCCGGCCACGCTCCGCGAAGGCAACCGCGTCGACAACGTCACCGAGCTCGGCGCCGACCTCAGCGGCCCGATCGTTCGCGACCGGGTCTGGTTCTACGGCTCCTACAGCGAGAACAACATCGGCAACATCACCAGCAGCTGGCTGTTCCCGCAGGAAACGGCGCTGCTGAACTGGACGGCGAAACTGACCGCCCAGCCGATGTCGAACAACAACGCCACCGGCTATTACATGTTCAGCGACAAGACGGTCAACGCGCGCGGACTCTCCGCCACGCGTCCGCCGGAAACGGCGCGCAGACAGAGCGGCCCGGGCTGGGTGGCGAAAGTCGAAGATACGCACGTCTTCTCGAACAATTTCGTCCTGACCGGCCTCGCCGCGCGCGTCGACAGCGGCTACAAGCAGGTGCCGCGCGGCGGGATGGACGTCGAGACGTACTGGGTCAATACGCAGGGCGTCAACGGCGAGAACCGCGGCTGGCACAACAGCTACTCGATGTCCGAGCAGGCCATCCAGCAGAACAACCTGCGCGGCGACGCGTCGACATTTTTCCAGACCGGCACCATCGGTCATGAGATGAAATTCGGCGCCGGCTACCGCGACCAGGACACCGAGTGGTGGGTCGTCTATCCGGGCAATCAGTCGTGGGGCGAGTTCTACTCGAACCCGAACAACAATCTGGCGGCGTTCACCCGCCCGGCGCACCCGCTCTATGTGGGACAGTATTTCGACGCGTATGTCGGCGATACCGTGTCGTTCGGCAATCTCACCCTGCAGGGCGGTTTCCGTTATGACCTGCAGCGCGCGTACAACGAAGCGAGCGACGTTCCGGCGAATCCGGTCATTCCGGACATCCTGATCGCGACCAGCTACGCCGGCGACGAGCGGAAGCTGGAGTGGGAAACGATCACGCCGAAAATCGGCGCGACCTTCACGTTCGGCGCGGAGAAGCATTCACTGGTGCGCGCGAGCTACAGCCGCTACGCCGACCAGCTCGGCGCAAGTGACGCCGGCGCCAACAATCCGTTCTACAACCACCAGGTGCTTTATTACCCCTGGACCGACGCCAACCACGACAAGATCGTGCAGCGTGGCGAAGTCGATCTGACCGACCTGCAGGATTGGTCGGGCATCGATCCGAACAACCTCGGCGGCGGCGCGGCGTCGGTCGGACGCATCGATTACGCGAACCACAAACCCACCACGACCGACGAATTCATCGTGGGCTTCGACCACGAGCTCGTTCCCGGCTGGGCCGTCGGCGTCAGCTACACGCACCGTCTGCGCAAGAACTTCATCTGGAACCAGTTCGAGAAAACGCGCGGCGGCGGAGATTTCTACACGCCTGCCGATTACAAACCATCCGCACCGCTCGTCGGCACGATGCCGGACGGCAGCTCGTACTCGATTCCGGTTTATGAGCTCAATACCGGTGTCGCGCGTCCGACGTATTACGCCACCCGCAATCGTCCCGATTACGAGCAGACGTACGACGGCATCGAGCTGATGGCGACGCGCCGCATGGCCGATCGCTGGTCGATGCGCGGCCAGGTGACGCTGTCGGATTGGAAGCAGAACGTCGGCGCGCGTGCGATCCAGAACCCCAGCCCGCTGCTGGACGGCGACGGATGCTACACGTGCGACGGATCGGCCGTCGCGTCGAGCAACGGCTCGGACGGCTACATCAATTCGCGCTGGGCCTACAGCCTCAGCGGTCTGTACCACGCCCCGTGGGACATCAATCTCGGCGCCGTGATCACCGGCCGTGAAGGCTATATCAACGGCTATAACCGCCTCGCGCGTCTCAATGGCGTCAATCGCCGCTATGTGATCAACAACTTCGAAGACTACCGTTTCCCGAATCTCTTCCAGGTCGACCTGCGCGCCGGAAAAGAGTTTCAGGTGCCGGGCGGCTTCGCCGTCGAACTGTCGGTCGACGCGTTCAACGTGACGAACGAGCGCACGATCCTCTGGCGCGATTACGAGATCGTCGCCCCGACCGCCACGACCCCGATCCCGAACGAAACCGCCATCCAGGAAATGCAGAGCCCGAGACTCTTCCGCATCGGGGCAAGAGTGTCGTTCTAAACGCCACGTACAATCAGCTGCAGTAAAAAAGGACAGGCCTCGCGGCCTGTCCTTTTTTCATGTGCGCGTTCGTGTTCTGGAGTGCGGCGACGCCAGTCGCCGCTCTAACTCGCGGCAGCGCCAGCTGCCGCACACCCGTCGTCCTGAGCGAGGCACCGCGCGAGGCACCGCGCTGCCCATGTGTCATTCCGCGCTTCAGCGCGGAATCCCCTGCAGATGAGCAACGCGGTCTCGC
>DASVUA010000680.1:0-5742 GCA_036387295.1 Thermoanaerobaculia bacterium
GTCACGCCGCAATTCGATGCCCGGCCCCTTCAGTTCCGCGACGCGTTGCTCGATTCGCGGCCACTGTGCGTCGAGCGCAATCAGTTTGGTTGCGGGCGATACCAGCGCGCGCAGTTTTTCATCGAGCGATTGCTGCGTCAGGACGACGCCCGCGCCACTGTCGCGCAGCATGTACGCAATACGATCGTCGGGATACGCCGGATCGAGCGGCACGTACGCGCCGCCTGCCCCGAGGATGCCGAGCATCGCCACCAGCATGTCGAGCGAGCGTTCCATGCAGACGCCGACCAGCGTGTCAGGTCCGACCCCTTCCGCCTGAAGGTAGAGTGCAACCGCGTGGCTCCTCTCCAGCAGCTCGCCGTACGTGAGCCGCTCGTCGCCGGCGACCGCGGCGATCGCATCAGGGCGGGTGGCCGCCTGCTCGTCGAACAGGTCGTGCAGACAGAGGCCTGCCGGATAGTCGGCGTGCGTGTCGTTGTAGTCGACGAGCAGCGTCTGCGTTTCGGCGTCACGCAGATACTGCAGCTCGCGAACCTCGGCGGCGGGGGTGGCGATGATCGCCTCGCACAATGCGGTGAAATGCTCGACCATGCGCGCGATCGTCTGCGCTTTGTACAACGCCGTTCTGTAGCGGATTGCGCCACTGAGGCCGTCGGCCGTTTCGGTGAATTCGATGCTGAGATCGAACTTGCTGACGTCGCTGTCCAGCGGATAAATCGCAATGGACGAGTCGATGGCGCTCCGTTCGGTGTTCTGCAGAATCAGCATCACCTGGAAGAGCGGGCTGATGGCGAGGTTCCGCTCGAGGTGCAGCATGTCGACGAGCTTTTCGAACGGCGCGTCCTGATTCGCATACGCCTCGAGGCAGGTGGTCCTGACTTTCGCCAGGAGGTCGAGGAACGGTTCGTTCCCCTCCACCTCGGTTCGCAGCGCGAGGGTGTTGACGAACATGCCGATCAGCCCTTCGGTCTCGCCGTATTGACGGTTCGCGATGGGCGTGCCGATGCAGATGTCGTTCTGGCCGGTGTACCGGTACATGAGCGCTTTGAAGGCGGCGAGGAGAACCATGTACAGCGTGCCGCCCTGCTGTTCGGCCAGGCGCTTGAGGCGTGCCGTCAATTGCACGTCGAGCGCGAACGATTGTGTGGCGCCGGTAAACGTCTGGACGCTCGGCCGCGGATGATCGGTCGCGAGATCGAGGCTTTCGGCGACTCCGGAGAGTTTCTGCTGCCAGTACGCCAGCTGCCGTTCGAGCACGCCGCCTTCGTCGAGCCAGCGGCGCTGCCAGATGCTGTAATCGACGTATTGCACCGGCAGCGGCGGCAGCGCAGGCTGGCGGCCGTCGCGCAGCGCCTCCGTAATCGCGGCGATTTCGCGAATCAGGACGCCGATCGACCAGCCGTCGCTGATGATGTGATGCATATTGAGCATGAGAATGTGCTCACGCTCGTCCATCCGGATCACTCTGCCGCGCAGGAGCGGTCCGTTGGCGAGATCGAACGGCGTCCGCGCATCGGTGAGGCACAACGTGCGCGCTTCCTCTTCGCGCGCCGTGCGGTCGTCACAATGCGTGAGGTCGAAACGCTCCAGCGCAAAGTCGAAACCATCGAGAATGCGCTGCCTGGCCTGTCCACCTTCGCTCGGGAAGACGGTGCGTAGAGTTTCGTGCCGCGCAATGATGAGATTGAACGCCTTTTCGAGCTGGTCGACGTCGAGCTCGCCGGTAATGGTGACGGCGCCCGGCACGTTGTAGCCGGCACTGTGCGGCTCGAGCTCGCTCAGGAACCAGAGCCGCTCCTGCGCGAAGCTCAACGGAAGACGGTCGTATTGAGAGCGGTCGACCGGGACGATCGGCGGAATTTCGCTCTTTCCCGCGATTGCAACCATTTGTGCGAGGCGTGCAATGGTTCCGTCCTCGAACAGCGTCTTGAGCGGAAGGTCGACGCCGAGCTGCGTCCGGATTTTGGAGATGAGCTGCGTCGCCAGCAGCGAGTGGCCGCCGAGCTCGAAGAAATTGTCGTGACGGCCGACGCGCGGGGCGTGCAGCAGTTCCTGCCAGATCGCGGCGAGAGCCTGTTCCATCTCACCTTGTGGCGCTTCGTATTCTTTGCTCGCATACGCCTGCGCTTCCGGCTTCGGCAGCGCTTTGCGGTCGATCTTCCGCGTCGGCGTGAGCGGCAGCGCCTCGAGCTCCACAAAGGCCGCGGGGACCATGTACTGCGGCACCCGCGCGAGCAGATGCGCGCGCAGCTCGTCGAGCTCCACCGGTTCGGAAACATAGGTGAGATACGCGACCAGGCGCTTCTCCCCTGGCTCGTCTTCCCGTGCAATGACGACGACTTCCTTGACGCCGGGATGCCGCGCGAGTTGCGTTTCGATCTCCCCCAGCTCGATGCGCTGACCGCGCAGTTTCACCTGCTGGTCGTTGCGGCCGACGTATTCGATGGTGCCGTCGGCACGCCAGCGTCCGAGATCGCCGCTCTTGTACATGCGCGCGCCAGGCTCGGCGCTGAACGGATCGCGGATGAAGCGCTCTGCCGTCAATTGGGGGCGATTGAGATAGCCGCGCGCAACGCCGGCGCCGCCAATGTGAATCTCGCCGATGACGCCGACCGGCACCGGCTGCCCGTGCGCATCGAGGATGTAAATCCGTGTGTTCGCGACCGGCCGCCCGATCGAAACATTGCCGGCGCTGATCCCGCCTGCGAATGTGGCATTGGACGTGGTCTCGGTCGGACCATAAAGGTTCGTCACCTGCAGACCGGGAATCACGCGCTGCGAGCGGCCGATCAATTCAGGCGAGACTTCTTCGCCGCCGAGCAGCAGCGCTTTGAGATTGCGGTTCCGTCCAGCAGGACCAGACTCGATGAGGTCGATCAACAGGCGCCACAGTGAAGGGACGCAATTGAGGCCCGGCGCCTCCTGCCCTTCGAGCGTGCGCAGCAAGCCTTCCGGATCGGCGGACGCGCTGTCGACCAGCACGACAGTTCGCCCTGTGATCAACGGTCCGAAGATCTGTTTGAGCGATGCGTCGAAACTGAGATTCGTCACCGCGGGCAGCGATTGCACGCCGCTGGCGGCAAGATAACGGGTGATCCAGGTGAGGTAATTCGTCAGGCTGTCGCGCTCGATCATGACGCCCTTCGGCACGCCTGTGGAACCGGAGGTATAGATCACATACGCCAGATGGTCCGGCCCCGCCTCGACGACGTCGCGATCGTCGGCTTCAGCCACAGAGCGGGCGATCTCGCGTTCATCGTCGAGTGCCACCAGGGGCGTGCTCGTCGAGGGAAACGCCGAGATGAGACGCTCCTGCGTGAGCACGACCGCCGGCGCGGCATCGGCCAGCATGAATTGCAGACGTTCGGATGGGGAATCGGGATCGAGCGGGAGATACGCGCCGCCGGCGCGCAGAATGGCCATGAGCGCGACGACCATATCGAGCGACCGGTCGAGATGGACGCCGACGAGCGTGTCGGGCCCGACGCCGCGCGCGCGCAGATGCCGCGCAAGCTCCGCGCTCCTGCGATCGAGCTCCGCATACGTCATGCTCTGCTCGCCGAACGTGACGGCCGCCGCGTCGGGAATCAGCGCCACCTGTTCGGCAAACAATTGCGGAACGCCCTTGTCGCGCGGGTAGTCGGCCGCGGTGGCGTTGAAGTCGACCAGCAGCGTCTGCGTTTCCGTTTCGCCGAGGTATTGAAGATGGGCGATCGCCGCCCCGGGCGTGGCCGTGATGGCACGGCACAGCGCGGTAAAGTGCGCGATCATGCGCTCGATCGTCTCGGGCTCGTACAGCGCGGTGCGGTAACGGATCGAGCCGGAAAGCCCGTCACCCGTTTCGGCGAATTCGACGCTCAGGTCGAACTTGCCGATTCCACTGTCCAGCGGGAACAGCGAGATCGAGGCGTCGGCCACGGCACGGTCGGTATTCTGCAGGATCAGCATGACCTGAAACAGCGGACTGATGGCGAGGTTGCGCTGCACGTGCAGTGCGTCGATCACCTTTTCGAAGGGCGCGTCCTGATGCTGGTATGCTTCGAGGCAGGTGGTTTTCACCCGCGCTAGCAGAGTATTGAACGCGTCGCCTGCTTCGATTTGCGTCCGCAGCGCCAGCGTATTGACGAACATCCCGATCAGCCCCTCGGTTTCGCCGTATTGGCGATTCGCGATCGGCGTGCCGATGCAGATGTCCTCCTGGCCGGTATAGCGGTACATCAGCGCATTGAACGCCGCGAGCAGCACCATGTACAGCGTCCCACCCTGCTCGTCTGCAAGCCGCTTGAGACGGGCGGTCAGTTGCGCATCGAGCGCAAACGATTTCGTGGCGCCGGCAAACGTCTGCACGCTCGGCCGCGGATGATCGGTGGGGAGATCGAGGCTCTCCGGTACGCCGGCGAGTTTCTGCCGCCAGTACGCGAGCTGCTGTTCCAGCACGCCGCCCTCTTCGAGCAGGCGCCGTTGCCAGACGCTGTAATCGACATACTGAATCGCGAGCGGCGGCAACGCGGGCGTGCGACCCTCGCGGAACGCTTCCATCACCAGACCGAGCTCGCGGATCAGCACGCCCACCGACCAGCCATCGCTGATGATGTGATGCATGTTCATCATCAGCACGTGCTCATCGTCGGCGAGCCGGATCACCTTGCCGCGCAGGAGCGGTCCATTGGCGAGATCGAACGGCGCAGTGGCGTCCGCGAGACACAATGCGCGCGCTTCGGACTCACGTGTGGTCGCATCGGCGAGGCTGCTCAGGTCGAAGCGTTCGAGCGCAAAGTCGACATGAGTCAGAATCCGTTGCCGCGCCCGCCCTCCTTCGCTCGGAAAAACCGTGCGGAGTGTTTCGTGACGCGCAACGATCAGATTGAGGGCCGCTTCGAGCTGCTGTACGTCCAGTGCGCCGCGGATCGTCACCGCTCCCGGAACGTTGTAGCCGGCGCTGTTCGGCTCGAGCTCATTGAGGAACCAGAGGCGTTCCTGTGCAAAGCTGAGCGGCAGGCGGTCCATTTGTGAGCGATCGACAGGAACGATCGCGGGAATGGCGTTCCGTTCCGCCGTTGCAATGGCCTGAGCCAATTGCGCGACCGTGCCGCCCTCGAACAATGCCTTGAGCGGCAGCTCAACGTTCAGCTGCGTCCGGATCTTCGAGATCAGCTGCGTTGCCAGAAGCGAATGCCCGCCGAGCTCGAAGAAATTGTCATGGCGCCCGACGCGCTCGACGTGCAGCAAATCCTGCCAGACAGACGCCAGCCGCGCTTCCAGCTCACCCTGCGGCGCCTCATACGCGTTGCTCGCGTACGCATAAGCTTCCGGCTTCGGCAGCGCCTTGCGGTCGATTTTGTTCGTCGGAGTGAGCGGAAACGCTTCGAGCTGCACGAATGCCGACGGCACCATGTACTGCGGCACCCGCGCCAGAAGATGCGCGCGCAGCTCTTCCGCTCCGATCGAGCCGGACGTGACCGTGACATACGCGACCAGCCGCTTTTCTCCCGGCTCGTCTTCGCGCGCAATGACGACCGCTTCCCTGACGGCGGGATGCGCCGCAAGTCGCGACTCGATCTCTCCCAGCTCGATGCGCTGGCCGCGCAATTTCACCTGCTGATCGTTGCGTCCGGCATAGTCGATATTTCCGTCGGCACGCCACCTGCCGAGATCGCCGCTCTTGTACAGACGCGCTTCCGGATCGACACTGAAGCGATCCTGCACGAATCGCTCGGCCGTCAGCTCCGGCCGGTTGAGATA
>DASVUA010000681.1:0-3686 GCA_036387295.1 Thermoanaerobaculia bacterium
CCGCACCGGCGCGAAGAATGTCGCTGATGAGCTTCGCGGGCGTGTCGTTCTCGCCCTGGTAAATGATCCCGCCCTGCGCCCACGACGTGTTGCAGTCCGCCGGGTCGGTCGCCTTCGTCACGAGCAGCACTTTGATGCCCGCCGCGGCGAGCGTGAACGCCGTCGTCAGCCCCGCGATGCCGGTGCCGATGACGAGTGCGGGATAGTGAACACGATTCGTGAGTGCCGGCACGCCTGCGATTCTATCCCGCGCCGCGAGAGAGCCCGCCCGCGCACCTCTACCGCGCGCCGAGGTCGGTGAAGAAATCGCGGCGCGGGCGCTCGAGGTAGGCCGGCGCGGTGCCGCCCGTCCCCGACGCTTCGACGATCAGGATGTCGGCGAGCCCTTCGTAATCCTCGGAACGCTCGTGCCGCTCGAGATTCTGCAATTCGGGATGCTCGCTCCGTCCGTACTCGCGGCGCACGACCGTCGTGAATCCCGCATCGCGCAACAGCGACGAGAGCGTCGCCTCGTTGTACAGAAACTGATGTCCCCACGCGCGAAAGGCGCGGTTGAGATGAAAGCAAGACCGCACCGCATCCTCGGCCGCTGCGCCGACGGCGTAATGCGACGCCCACACCCAGTCGAGGTCGGGCGTCGTGAGCCGCAGCACGCCGTCCTCACGCAGGACGCGCCTGCACTCGCGAATGAAGTACATCGCTTCGTGCAGCGTCAGATGCTCGATGAAATGCTCGGCGAAGATGAAGCGGACGTCGCGAAACGGCAGGCCGCGTGTGACGTCGAGCAGCACGTCGACGCCCGGATAGCGGACGTTGTCGACATTCACCCATGACGGCAGCGCCTGCGGCCCCGAGCCGATGTGCAGACGCTCCGCCCGTTTCGGAAAGTACAGCTTCCGAGCTTTCATCGGCGCGCGGCTGAGGTAGTGCCAGAGCGAGGGCATGTCGAAGGCCGCGCGATTCTATCGTGCAGCGCGTTATCCTCCGCCAGCGTGAGTGCTCTTCTCCTCGAGGCGATCCCGATGTTCTTCGACGCTGCTGCCGGAGCGAAGCACTGATGCAGTTCCGGATTGCCGTGCAGCCGGACGTCAAGCGCGTCAAGCCGAACCTCTCGACGATGTTCGAGCGCTGGACCGCTGAGCTGGAGCGGCGCGGCCACGTCGTCGACGTGGTCGACGTGTTCGCGCCCGGCGCGATCGACCGCATCCGGGCGTGCGACGGCTTCCTGTGGTGGTTCACTCCCACGCCGTTCCCTCGCGATCTCGCGAAGCGCCTCGCCGGCGCGCTCGACCACGTGACCTCGCTCCGTCTCTTTCCCGACTGGCGCTCCGCCTGGCATTTCGACGACAAGATCGCGCAGCACTATCTGTTCGAGGCGGCCGCGATTCCGTCGCCTCGCACGCACGTTTTCTTTCGGGAAGAAGACGCGCTGCAGTTCTTCGAGCGCGCCGAGTGGCCGATGGTGATCAAGTTGCCGGCCGGATATCGCTCGAAAGGAGTCGGCCTGCTGCGCAACGCGTCGGAGGCGCGGTACTGGACGCGAAGGCTGTTCGGCAGGGGAGTGCGAAGCTTCGAGCGGAAATGGTTCGCGACCGGCGAACTGCAGCGCGGCTGCGTGCTCGTGCAGGAGTTCGTGGCCGGAAACGACTTCGACACGCGCGTCGTGGTCATCGGCGACCGCGCGTTCGGGATGCGCCGCTACAACCGTCCGGGCGACTTTCGCGCCAGCGGTGCCGGCCGGTTCGACCTCGACCCCGCGGGCGTCGACCTCGACGCGGTGAAGCTCGCGTTTCACGTCGCGCGCACGCTGCAGATGCCGTCGATGTCGATCGACGTGCTGCGCCGCGACGGCATGAACGTGGTGAGCGAGGTCAACTACTTCTATGAGCAGTGGACGCTGTTGAGATGCCCCGGTTACTGGACGCCCCAGCTCGAATGGCACGACGGCACCGTCGATGCGGCCACGGCCATCCTCGACGATTTTCTGGCAGAGCTGAGCGCGGTCAGGCAGCCGGCTGCGCGAATCCCGTGATCACGTACGAGCCGCTCTTCACGTCTTTCTTCAGCCGGATGATGTTGTTGTTCTGCGCGTCTTCCAGCAGGTCGCTGAACGTGTTGTAGCCGTAGTACTCCTCGTTGAACGTCGGCTTCTTGCGCTGCATGGTCTGCTTGACCATCGAGCCCCAGAGGATCTCCTTGTTCTCGCGCATCAGCGCCTTGATGGCGTCGATCAGCAGCTTGAACACCTCGGCCTGTTTCTTGTCCTTGAACGTATTCACCGGCGGCGTCTTCGCCACGCCGCGGACGAGATCCTCGTAGAAGATGAACTCGTCGCAGTTGTCGATCAGCAGATCGCTCGACGAGTTCTTCACGCCGACCCCGATGACGTACTTGTCGTTCTCTTTCAGCTTCGAGACGAGCGGCGAAAAGTCGGAGTCGCCCGACGCGACGACGAACAGGTCGATGTGATCCTTCGACCACGCCATGTCCATCGCATCGACCACCATCCGGATGTCGGCCGAATTCTTTCCCGAATACTTGCGGCCCGGAATCTCGATCATCTCGATGGCCGCTTCGTGCAGCTCGCGTTTGTAATCAGGGAAACGGTCCCAGTCGCAGTACGCGCGCTTGACCACGATCTTCCCTTTTTCGAGCAGACGCGCGAGCACGAGATCGATCTCGAACTTTTTGTACTTGGCGTCCATCACGCCGATGGCGATGTTCTCGAAGTCGATGAACAGCGCAATTTTGCTCTCGCTCATCCGCCGCGTCGGCGCCGAGCCATAGTCGTTTTCGTCTGCTTCCGGTCTGCGATTCACAACCGTAGTTTATCCCGAGCGGCGAGCGATCTCCGGCGGCACCGGCAGTGGCGCGCCAGGGCGAGCTCTTCGCAGCGCTACGGCGATGTGTCGCGCGCGCTCGGGATAGACTTCGGGCCGCGTGAAACCGTACGTCACTCTGGCCCGCCCATTCACTCTCATGCCGCCGCTCCTCGGCATCATCTCCGGCGCGATCTGCGCGTGGGGCTCGGCGCACAATCCCGATCCGTCGCGCACTCTGACGATGTCGGTGATCCTGACGGTCGCTCTCGGCTCGGTCTGCGCCGCGTTCCTCAACGCCGCGAACAACACGCTCAATCAGATCTACGACCTCGAGATCGATCGCATCAACAAACCGAGCCGCCCGCTCGTCACCGGCGAAGTCTCGATCCGCAACGCGTGGATCTACACCTGGATCATGTACGCGCTCGGCACGATTCCCACCTGGCTGGTGGTCATCTATCCGTACACCACCTGGACGCAGAAACTCTTCGCGCCGCTGCAATGGCACGAGTGCTTCTTCATCTACCTCGTCGCGCTCGTCTCCACCTTCATCTATTCAGTGCCGGCGTTCGGCCGGACGAAAGCGCACCCGATCGGCGCGAACCTCACCATCGCCATCCCGCGCGGCCTGCTCCTCAAAGTCGCCGGCTGGACGATGGTCGCGCGCGCCACGGAAGCCGAGCCTTGGTTCATCGGGGCGATCTTCATGTTCTTCCTCCTCGGCGCCGCGTCGACCAAAGACTTCAGCGACATGGAAGGCGATCGCGCGGGCGGCTGCCGCACGCTGCCGATCGCGTTCGGCGTCCGCCGCGCCGCCTGGATGATGGCGCCGTTCTTCGTTCTCCCGTGGCTGCTGATGCCGGT
>DASVUA010000682.1:0-5655 GCA_036387295.1 Thermoanaerobaculia bacterium
CTCAGTTTCCGCGGTGTAGGAAAACGAGGCAGGAGTGAGAGTGACGTTCGCCCCCAATGAGGACAGTTGAACATCGCCGTACGCGTCCGACCAGTACGAGGCGGCGGCGCTCGTCACCGCGACGAGATACGGCGGGAGAGCGAGCGCTCCCACGACCGCACGCGTCGCGATGTTGTCCGCAGGATTCGGGTCGGCCTCGGTCGCGCGTACCGAAGCGGTGATCGTCAGCGCGGGAGGGGCAGCTTGATCGTAATCAAGGGTTTGGCGGACGACCTCCCCATACGGCAGCTTCGTGTGCGTCATCCCCGGCGCAAGGTCACCCACATCAAATGTGCATCGGTTGATGCCACAGTAATCGTGCCACGCGGGCGAAGCAGTGACGATCAGCTTCACACCCGTAGCGATCGAGGGGCCCGCATTCGTCACGACAAGGCGCCCATCCGGCAATCGGACGACGCTCAGATCCGCACTCAGATCATCTTCTTCAATGACCGCAACGCCATAACCGCGCGCAATGACGGCGCCCGATGGCGCTGAGAGCACCAGTGCAAATGCTTCATTTTCACGCTCGGCCGTAGTGTCGCCGGTGACAGTGACATCGACGAATTGCGCAGTCTGCCCGGGAGCGAAGGTCACAACCCCCGACCTGCTGACGAAATCCGTTCCGGCCGTCGCAGTGAGCGACTCTGTCTTGTAAGCGACGGTCGCAGCACTCGTCGTGCTGCCCTCGCGTGTCACCGTAAAGCGCGCCACCGTCGAGCCACTATCGCCTTCCGCAATGCGCGTGTCGTTGACCGAAACGACGCTCGTCGCGGCGAGTGGCAGACTCCAGAGCTCGCGTCCGGTGGCGCTCGTTGTGGCTGCAAAGTACAGTTGCCGGCCCGCAGTCGCGAAAGAGCCTGGATAGGACCCGGTATCAGCAGCAATGTCGGCGACCATCACCGTACCGGCGGCCGTACCGTCACTTCGCCAGAGCTCGTGCTCGTGCAGACCGTCAGTCGCACGAAACCAGAGATATCCGTCAGCGGCAAAGAGATCCGCGGGCTGCGACGAAGCTGGTCCAGGGTTGAGGTCGAAGATGACTGTACCTGCGACCGTTCCGTCGGTTCGTCCCAGCTCGCCTAGAAGCTCATACTGGCCACCGCGCGTGAAAAACAGCAGGTTCCCTACAGCTCTGAGATTCTGTACGACTACATTGAGCGAGATGGTGCCGGCGGCGGTCCCGTCGGTCCTCGAAAGCCCTCTCTCGCCCATAAAGTAGAGATAAGGTCCTGCAGCGACCAGTTGAGAAGGCGAGGTCGCCAGATCGACGACTCGAATCTCCGGCTCCGCGACACTTCCGACGCGACACAGACCGGGTTTCGAATAACAACCAAAGTACAAGCCGCCGAGAGCGCTGACGAACGGGCCGTATGCAGGCGCAAGCACCCTGCGCGTACCGGCGGGCGTTCCGTCGCTCATGTAGAGCGAACCGGTCCACGCGGCATTACGCGCGTCGAAATAGACGACACCAGCGTGCAGAGCGAACCCGGAGGTCGATTTCAGCGCGGCGCCGGCATCATCTGTAAGCTGGACGGTGCCGGCGACAGTGCCGTCGGTGCTCGAGATTACAGTGCCGGGTCCGGCGAACAGAAGCCCGCGCGGCGCGGCCACGAGGTACGAAATCGGTCCTGGAAGAGTGGCGAGCCGGATCGTTCCTGCATCGCTGCTGCGCCACAACTCGCCGCCGCGCGTGAAGAACACCATTCCGTTCATCGCTGTCAGTCCGTCGATGGACGGGGTTCCGCTGTCGAAGGTCGTCAGCTGAATCGTCGTTCCCATCGTGCCACCGCTTTTCCACAATTGCGGCGGCTTGGCGGAATCGGCGGTCGCGACGAAGTAGACGCTCTGGCCCATGGAGACCAGCTTTGCTGGCGAAGAAGAGCGTGGCGTCGCCGGCAGATCGGCAGCCAAATTCGCGAATGGATACGTCCCGGCAGCCGTGCCGTCGCCGATCCACGGCTCGTGGCCGGTGACGCCGTCGTCCGCGCCGAAATAGAGCTTGTTCCCGATAGGCCAGACCCTCTCGAACGGCAGCGGAGCGCATTGCTTCACGAGCGTCGTCCCGGCGGCTGTGCCGTCGGACGACCAGAGGCCTCCATTTTTAGTGCCGAGGAACCATGCCTTCGAATATGCCTGGCGAACTACGTACGCGGTTTCGTGCGTGATGAGAGTGGTTCCTGCAGCGGTGCCGTCACTCCGCCAGAGGCCTTCGGAGGTGCTCATCCAGAAGAGGCCTAGCGCGTGAGTGAGAAGGGGCAAATCGCTCGGACCAGACCACTCGGACGTCGACTCCGCGAAGCGTTTCACTTTGACCGTCCCACTGGTCGTGCCATCGCTCTTCCAGAGGTCGGCACCCGTGCCGTCGTAGGCAAAAAACATTGCGAAGGTATCGCCGCTCGCCGCGCGGAAATACGACCATTGGTCGATAAACGACGGATGCTGACCAGGAAAAATATCCTTCACCAGCACTGTCCCGGCGACCGTGCCGTCGGTCTTCCAGAGCTCTGTCCCGTGTTGAGCGTCCTGCCCGGCAAACAGCACCGTCGTTCCAGCGGTGGCCAGGATCTCTGCTGAGGCTGAAAAGATCTTGCTCGTCCCGGCCGCCGTGCCATCGGTGACCCACACGCCAGCAGGCCCGCTCAGGTAGGCGCGCGATCCGACTTTCGCAATGCCTCGCAGGGCCGTCGAGCCGGCGCCTGCGGTGAGGTCCGCCAGCAGCTGCGTTCCTCCGGCGGTCCCGTCCGTAGTCCAGAGTTCCCAACCATTCACCCCGTCGTTGGCCATCAAAGTGAGACGGTCGCCGAGGACATAAAGCAGCCGGACTTCAGCCGAGCCATTCGGGTTGATCTCTTTGAATAATGCCGTCCCCGAGGTGGTCCCATCGGTTTGCCACAACTCCCGCCCGGACGAAGGATCTTGCGCGCTGAACAGCGTCGTGTTGCCCACGCGCGTCGGAAGGCTCGGATATCCCGAGGCGGTGCCCGGCGCGATGTCTTTGACGAGCCTCGTACTCGCCCCGTCGTATGCCCAGAGCTCCGTTCCCGTCGGATTAGTCGTTGCCGCGAGATAGACAGTCCCTCCCGCCTCCACGAACCAGCCAGGCTTCGAGCCGATCGGGTTCGGGATTGGCGCGCCGTCGTTGATGTCCCTGACCAGATACGGCATCGTCTGTGCGGCGACAGGAAGGGCCATGGCCAGCGCCGCGGCGGCGAGGAATCGCAATTTCAAATGTGGGGCTCTCCGGAAGCGCGCGAAAGAACGGCTCATTGTCGCACACGTGACCACGAATAACCTTTGAACGCCGAAGCCGGATCACCGTGCGTGCCGCACCTAACGGCCCTTTTTCCACTCTTCCGTCATTTGGATGAAGTCGTCGAAGAGGTAGAAGGACTCGTGGGGGCGGATTTTAACGCCCTTCGATCAAGATCTCGAGCACGGCCTCGCCTGGCGCAACATAGCCGCTGTACACGGCGCCTGTGCGCCGTTGCTGCGCGGCTAGCGCGTCGGCTTCTTCATCGCCACCGAATACAAAGAGCTCGTAGTGCCCCGCCGGCATGCCGGTCAACAGCAACTCGCCGCGGGCATCGGTGCGGTGCGAACGCCGCTGCAACTCAGCGAGCGTGCGGACGACGGGCGGTGGCACCACGCGACCGTTGTACACGAACAGCACGCCGAGCTGCGCCACCGCAAGTCCGGCCGTGGTCTTCGCCACCACGCGCATTGTGACCGCGGGCGCGGGCACGAGGATCTGAACCGGCGGCTGCGGCGTTGCGCTCTGCGCGTCGTTCGGCGCGGCGACGTCGGTCACCGCGAACGAGCCCTGCATCGGCAGGACGCAGACGCTGTGTCGCCCACCGGCGGACGGCAACGCGAGCATTCCGTCCTTGTCCGTCCGGAACCCCCGTCGCCCCGATGCAGCGGCGCAGCCGTCGATGACGATTGCCGCGGCGAGCGCTCGACCCTCCGCGTCGCGCACCTGCAGCGCGATCGTCTTGCCTTTCTTCAACCGGAAATCGAGACGCCGCTCACCCGTCGGTCCCGTGACGTTCACTGTGGCCGGTGCGGCCGGAAGATGATCGTTGGAGACGACACGGAACGTGTGATCGCCGTCATGGAGCGCGTCGAACGCGTAACGGCCGTCGTCGTCGGTAGTTCTCGTGTCGCCGCTGACGGAGTCGCT
Organism: Thermoanaerobaculia bacterium; assembly: GCA_036387295.1. Classification (GTDB taxonomy): domain Bacteria; phylum Acidobacteriota; class Thermoanaerobaculia; order Gp7-AA8; family Gp7-AA8; genus QHVT01. The sequence goes on from DASVUA010000682.1 coordinate 4,223, forward strand.
GTCGTGAATCACCCGGACGCCTCGGAGCGGCTCGCCGCTCGAGTCGTCGACCACCACACCATGCACCCGCTGACGGGGGATGACGATGTCCCATTCGCCACGCTCATCGTCAAACGCAAGGCTGAGCGGCGGCGGCGTGAACACTGCCTGCAGTTCGGGTGAACGGACTTCTGCGTAGATCAGGCCGCGCTGCCAGATGTCGAACGCGGCCCGACCCTCGGCGTCGAGCCGGATCTCCGGATTCCAGACGCGCCGCTCGAGCGAACCACTGCTAAGGAGACGCACGGTGCCGCCGCTGAGCGGTTCGTCGCCATGCTTGACGGTCACCTCGAGACGCCACGGCGCAATCGTGACCAGCACCTCGGATGTCGCACTGTCGCTGACCTTCACCGGCACGGCCATCTGTTCGCCCGGCGCACTCCCCTCGAGCAGAATCGCGTACTCGCCCGCGTCCAAACGCGTGAACGTGATGAGCGTTTGCTCCGCGTCCAGCGATGCCGAGTCTCGCCGCCGGAATGTGTCGCCCTCCACGAGCTCGAACAGCGTCGCCGAAACCTTCGCGCCGAGGCCGATGTGCTGACGATCGATCGTGCAGGCGATCGAGCCGCCACGGGTCAGCTGGATGGCACCGAGCACAGCATCGCGGTCGCCCGGGAGCGTCATGAGCCGCGGCGCGTAGCCGGGATGGCTGAGGACTACCGTACGTGGTGCTGGAGTCGGCAGCTCTGCCGCGAACCGTCCGCGCGCATCGGTAAATCCGAGTGCGACTCCATCGGCCAGGACTGCACAACCGGCGACTGGACGCCGGTCCGGATCGATGACGCTGCCGCTGACGATGCGCACGGGCCTGAGCACGACGGCGCCGAGGTCGAGTGGAGACGCCGCGGGGCCGACGTTCACCGTGCGCTCGAGACGCTGGTGGCCGGGTGCTGAAAACGCGAACCGGTACTCGCCCGGAAGAAGCCGGAGCACCTGCGTTCTGCGCACGTGCGCCGCGGCGAACGCCCATTGCCAGACCGTTCTCCCGTCACTGAGCTCGACGGTCGTCGTTGCGGGCCATTGCTTCCCCTCCCCCGCCACGGAGAACATCAAGTCCCGCATTGCCTCCGGAGCCGGCATTCGTCCGTCGCGAAGACGCGCGGCCGTGGTGACATTCGCCGCCCGCGCAAGATGCGGCACGTCTCCAGACGCGGCCCGCCCGAAGCACAAAGGATCAGCGGACGTGACCCGGTCACCTGTACCGATACAAGGAACGCCGTCGCGCAAAGGAACGGCATCCGCCGCAAACGACGCCGTTGCCGCGCAGAGGAAAAGCGCAAGGAAGCAGATCCTCATTGAGAACGGCGCCAATCACGCCGGGCGTTGCGCCGCACGCTGGGTCATTCGCGCGCGCGTCACGCGATAGGCGGTGTGAAATGGCCGATCGAGTGGCA
>DASVUA010000683.1:0-22181 GCA_036387295.1 Thermoanaerobaculia bacterium
CTCCGACGACAGCAACATCTCCCCGCGCCTCGGCGCCACGTATGACTTCTTCGGCGACGGACGCATCCGCGCCAACGCCAGCTACTCCCGCTACGTCTCCCGCATCCAGGAAGGCATCGGCGGCGGCGCTGGTGGTGGTAACCCGAGCTACTTCCAGTACCAGTACGACGGTCCTCAGATCGGCGGCATCGGTACCGGCCTCGACTCGTTCGAAGTTCTGACCGAGCTGTTCAAGTGGTTCCAGGGCATCGGCGGCACCAACAACACCAGCAACCTGCTCGGTGTCACGATCCCCGGCCTCAACACCCGTTTCGACGGCTCGCTGAAGTCGCCGTACGTCGATGAATTCACCCTCGGCCTCGGCACGCAGATCGGCGCGCGCGGTTTCGTCCGCGTCGACTACATCGACCGCGAATGGGGTGATTTCTACTCCGTCAGCACTGCGCCGCACGACCAGATCGAGAACCCGATCATCGCCGGCCAGTTCCTCGACATCAAGACCACCGAGAACACCAACGACCTCGAGCGTACCTATCACGCGCTGCAGGGCCAGGCGAGCTATCGCCTCCTTGACCGCCTGAACCTGGGCGCGTCGTACACCTGGTCGGAAGCGCGTGGTAACGAAGTCGGTGAAAACGCGGGCAGCGGTCCGGTCGCTTCGGCTCCGAACTCCTACCGCGAGTACAAGGCGTTTGCTCGCAACAACCCGGTCGGCTTCCTCCCGAACGACCAGACCCACCGCCTCCGCGCGTGGGCGTCGTACGATCAGCCGCTCGGCTTCCTCGGTGACCTGAATGTCAGCGTGCTGCAGCGCTTTGATTCGGGTGTTCCGTACTCCGCCGTCCAGACGATCAACGTCACCGGCAACCCGCTGAAGGGCGAGGTCTACGTCGCGAACCCCGGCTATGCAACCCCGGGCAACACGCAGAACTACTACTTCAGCGATCGTGGCGAATTCCGGACCGAAGACATCACGGCCACTGACCTCGCGCTCAACTGGACGCTTCCGATCACCCGCGTGAACGTTTTCGTTCAGGGCGAGCTGATCAACGTGTTCAACGAGCAGGCGATCATTGCCGTCAACACCTCGATCCGCACGTTCAACACTGCCGCAACCAACCGCTTCAACCCGTTCACGACGCCGCACTCCGAAATCCGCGAGTGCCCGCAGTCGCAGGCCGCTTCGACCTGCGCCGCGCAGGGTTACCACTGGCAGAAGACCGCTTCGTTCGGCGGTCCGTCCACGAACGGTCCTGCTTCGTACCAGCTCCCGCGTACGTATCGCTTCTCGGCTGGTATCCGCTTCTAAGATTCACGTCGCAAATTGCAGTAACTCGAAGGCCCCGGCGCAAGCCGGGGCCTTTCGATTTTCTGAGGAACAAGCGCTGTAGCGCGTCTGGTTACCAACGCCCGATGAAAACCGCGCCGCGCCTGCTGAACCTCGCGATCGCCGCCGCGCTCGTGCTGCCGTTTGCCGCCTCCTGCAGGCGCGAGACGGCCGCGCCGGCGAGCATCGCCGGAGCCGACGCCGCGCCGGTGATCGTCATCTCGATCGATACGCTGCGCGCCGACCATCTCCCGGTGTACGGCGCGAAAGGTGTCGAGACTCCACACCTCGACGCGCTGGCGAAGGACTCGATCGTCTTCGACAACGCCTACTCGCACGTGCCGCTGACGCTGCCGTCGCACGTTTCGATGCTCACCGGTCTGCTGCCCGAGGCGAGCGGGATCCGGAACAACCTCGGATACAGGTTCGACCACAACGCGACGCCGAGCATCCCCACCTTGCTCAAAGCGAAAGGCTATGCGACCGGCGCCGCCGTCTCCGCATACGTGCTGCGCAGGGCCACGGGACTTGCCGCCGCGTTCGACGAATACGACGACGCGATCGACCGCGGCTCCGAAGGCGGCGCCTTGGGCGAGCTGCAACGCTCCGGCGATCAGACCGTCGCCGCCGCGATCGGTTGGATCACCTCGAAACAGGACCAGCCGTTCTTCTACATGGTTCACCTGTTCGAGCCGCACGCGCCCTACACGCCGCCGGAGCCGTTCAAAACGCGCTACGCCGCGAATCCGTACGACGGCGAGATCGCGGTCACCGACACGTACGTCGGGCAGTTGCTCGACGCGCTCAAGAGCACCGGTGTCTACGATCGCGCGACGATCATCCTCATGTCGGATCACGGCGAAGGCCTCGGCGATCACGGCGAGGCGCAGCACGGCATCTTTCTCTATCGCGAGGCCATCCACATCCCGCTGTTCCTCAAGCTTCCGAAAGCGGAGATGGGCGGCACGCGCGTGAAGGCGCCGGTGCAGCTCGCGGATGTGCTTCCGACCGTTGCGGGGCTCACCGGCTTCCAGGTGCCGGAGAAGGCGAAAGGGATCTCGCTCGTCGACGTCGCACGCGGCAAGGCGCCGGCCGGCCGACGCATCTACAGCGAGACGATGTATCCGCGCATTCACCTCGGCTGGAGCGATCTTGCCTCGCTCGTCGACGCGCGGCATCACTACATCGACGCTCCGCGGCCGGAGCTCTACGACTTCGCGGCCGACGTGAAGGAAACGCGCAACATCCTCAGCGATCAGCGCCGCGTCTACGCGTCGATGCGCGATGAGGTGCGGACGCATGAGCGCAAGCTCGAACTGCCGCAAAACATCGATCCTGAAGAAGCGGCCAAGCTCGCCGCACTCGGATATCTCGGCTCGAGCTCGACCGCGTCCGCGGGCGAGCTGCCCGACCCGAAGGACGGAATCGCGGACATCGAGCGCATCGCGCACGCCAACGGCCTCATTCGCCAGGGAAAACACGGAGAGGCGGTTGCGCTGCTCCGCGAAGTGCTCGCGCGCAACTCCTCGTTCGCCGACGCCTGGACGCTCCTCGCGAAGACGCTCGACGACATGGGTCGATCGGAAGAGGCGCTCGAAGCGTACAAGAAGACGATCGAAGCGGCGCCGATGCTCGCGCCCGGAACCGCCATGTCGATGGCGTTGCTCTACCAGCGCCTCGGCCGTTTCGACGAGGCGATTCAGCACGCCGACATCGCGCTTGCCGCGCATCCTGCCGCGCGGCTGGTGAAAGCGCAGTCGTATCTCTCGAAGAAAGATCTCGGCTCGGCCGAACGCGAATGTCAGTTGCTGCTCGACGACGCCGACAAACGCGACGAGGCGACGGTGTTGATGGCGCAGATCCGAATCGCGCAGCGCCGCTTTCCCGATGCGACCACGCTGCTCGATGGTCTCGAGCAGCGCGCCGGCGCATCGCGCAAAGCGGTGCCGCCGAATTTCTGGTTCGCCCGCGGCGACATCTTTGCGCGCACGAATCAGGTTCCTGCCGCCGAGCAGGCATTCGCGCGCGAGATCAGTCTCTACCCGCGCAACAGAGAAGCGTACGTGCGCCTCGCCGTCCTGCAGACGCTCACCGGACGCGAAGCGGACGCGCGGCGTACATTCGACACGATGATTCGCGTGAATCCCGGTGCGTCGAGCCGCAGGCTCGCGGCGGAGACGTTCGCGCAATTGAGGCGGCAGGTTGGAGGCAGCTCCGCGGGGCGGTGAATTCGGGACGGAAACCACGAATGTTGACGCACCGTTCCCGGTTCACTACACTCGCTCTCCCTTCCGCAGACGCTGATGGGGCGACGTAGCCAAGTGGTAAGGCAGAGGTCTGCAAAACCTTCATCCGCCGGTTCGATTCCGGCCGTCGCCTCCAATTTTCCCCTCCCCGAAGATTTCGCATTCGCAGCGACCGTCGAGTCGCACGGCTGGTATCGCCTTGCGCCGTTTCGCTGGTCTCGCGAAGAGCGTGTGCTGCGCCGGAAAGAAGCGTTCGGTGAAGTCGTCATCGATCTGGAGATCGCCGTGCGCGACGGCAGTCTGCACGTGTCATCTCGCGACCCCGTTGGCGCCGGCGCGGCGATCGCCAATGAGCTCGCGCAACGCATCGAGCGCATGTTCCAGCTCCACCTCGAACTCGGCGAGTTTCACGCGATGACGCGCAGCTCACCCGCGCACGCGTGGGTCGAGCGCGAGAAGTTCGGCCGGCTGCTCTGCGGTGCGACGCTGTGGGAAGACGCGGTGAAGATCATCGCCACGACGAACACGATGTGGTCGCAGACGGTGCGCATGGTGGAGCTGCTCGTCGCAAAGTGCGGCCGCGACGGCGCGTTCCCGACGCAGACCGACGTGCTCCGCTTTTCGCCGGACGAGCTTCAGCGCGATTGCCGTCTCGGCTATCGCGCGAAATCGATTCATGCGCTCGCATCGGTCGATCTCCAACTCCCGAACGACGGCACGACCGAAGAGCGCTTCAAGCGGTATCTCAAACTTCCTGGCATCGGGCCATACGGCGCCGCGCATCTTCTGGCGATGGAGGGACGACATGACTTCATCGCGGTCGATACCGAGTTCCGCCGCTTCGTTCGCGAGACCTACCATCGCGGCCGCAAGGTGAGCGACGCGACGATGCTGCGGCGCTACGCAAAATGGGGACGCTGGAAGTACCTCGCGTACTGGTCCGAATTGTGGGGGAGCGTGGCGGATCGTTTGCAGCCGCTGAGCGAGAAGGCCAATCAGTCTACGCCGCTTCCGGCCGAATCGGAATATTGACTGTGAGCGGTGCCGTTTGGATAATTCGCTTTACGCACGTAAATGTAAGCTGCTGATTTGAAAGAGTTTACGTGCCTGTAACGGAGAGCGCGTGGACGACAAGATCAAGCAGCTTCTGCAGGATCTCGGAACGGCGATCAATGAGTCGATCTCCGGCTCCGAGGATGTGAATCAGCACATTCAGCGAATCCGCGACGAAGGCTACGACCTGTACGTGGTGCTCGACGCGACCATCGGTCTGAACAAACAAGGCGCCGAGCATGAAGACCCGGCGGACGAAACTCACCCGGTCGCTGCCACTCCGCCGCGCGAAGTGCAGTTCCGGATCAACGTCAACGATCTGGCGCTGCTCCGCGGTCTCGGCATCGATCCCACCCGCAAAGTGAAGACGGCCCGGCGTGTCGAGCCGCTTGCACAAACGAACGAAGACCCCCGTTGAACGATGATCGCCTGAACCTGTACGACCTCGCGCCGCAGAACCTCGAAGCGGCGCTCGGCGAAATCGTGTCGCCGTCGTTCAGGATCAAGCAGATCGAAGAGTGGATGTACGTGCGTGGCGTCGGTTCCTTCGACGCCATGAGCAACCTGCCGAAAGACATCCGCGCCGCGCTCGCTGAGCGCTACACACTCGCGCAGCCGGAAGTGCTGACGCGCACGGTGCCCGCGTCCGACGGAAGTCAGAAGTATCTCTTCCGGCTCGCCGACGGACAGCGCATCGAATCGGTGTACATGCCGATGGGTGACCGCACGAGCATCTGCCTTTCGTCGCAGGCCGGCTGCGCGGTCGGCTGCACGTTCTGCGTCACCGGATTTTTCGGCGCAGGACGAAACCTCACGCCGGGCGAAATGGTCGGGCAGTTCTTCACGATTCAGCGTGAGAAAGAAGTGCCGTCCGAGCTGATGAACGTCGTCTTCATGGGCATGGGCGAGCCGCTGCTGAACTTCGACAACCTCGTCGCGACGCTCGACGTGCTCTATCGCAATCTCGCGCCGCGCCGCATCACCGTCTCGACCTCCGGCATCATTCCCGGCATCGAGGCACTTGCGAAGCTCGAGCGGCGTCCGAATCTCGCGATCTCGATCAACGCGCCCGATCGCAAACGGCGCGAGGAGATCATGCCGATCACCTCGAAGTATCCGCTCGAAGAGCTGATGGCGGCGCTGCGCAGATTTCCGCTCGAAAAGGGGCGCGACATCACGATCGAATACGTGCTGCTCGCCGGCTACAACGACTCGAACCGCGACGCGGTGGCGCTCGCAAAGCTGATCCGCGGCATCCGCGGCGCGAAGGTGAACGCGATTCCGTTCAACGAAGACGCGAATCTTCCCGATTGGATGAAGCGTCCGAGCGATCGCGACATCGACCGTTTCGTCGACACGCTCGTGCGCAATGGCGTGCGCGTCACCGTGCGCCGCTCGAAGGGCCGCGACATTGCGGCGGCCTGCGGCCAGTTGCGCGGAAAAGAAGTTGCGAAGAGCCGCGCGACACGCCTCGCCGCGGCAGCGTCTACGTCCGGACGCCTTCCGCGTACAGCATCGGAACCCGCATCCGAAGCGGACTCGCGGCGTTGAGCGTTGTCTCGATCGAAGCCCACACGGCCGCGTCGTCCGTGACGCGCAACCAGCCGTCCTTGAAGAAACTCACCAGCGGATGCGCGAGCAGCGCGGTGCCGTTCGCGAACTTCAGGTAGAACTCGCTCTCGACGACGCGCGTCAGCGCGAAGCCGCCGTCCGTCAGCATCCGTTCGATCGTGGCGCGCGTGCCGCGATGCGCTTCCTGCTCGTTCACCCGATCGATCAGCGCGGGCGGGACGCTCGCCCTGAAGACGTCGTAAAACTCGGCCATGTGTCCCGTGAGATTCGTCGTCACGACGAGTCGCGCACCCGGCTTCGCGACGCGATGACATTCGGCCACGGCCTTGCCCGGATTCTCGAAGTTGTTGATGCCGAGGTTCGAGGTGATGAGGTCGAACAGCTCGTTCTCGAACGGCAACTGCTCGGCGTTCGCTTCGACGAGCTCGATGTTCTCGAGTCCGTACACCGCCAGCTTGCGCCGCGCGCGGTTCAACCCCGCGGGCCAGATGTCGACACCGGTGAAATGCGATCCAGGCCCATGGATGTGTGCGAGCTCGAAGAGCGGGAAGCCGCTCCCGCACGCGACGTCGAGTCCGCGTACGTTGGGGCGCAGCTCGAGGTTCTCGATCAGCAACGCGCCGAAACGGGAGCTCCAGAGCGACAGCTCGTCGTACGCACCTTCGCCGTAATCGGGATCATTCGCGATGCTCATGCGAGGCTGTACGTCCGCAATGGCGAGTGGATCGCCCCTTTTGGATTCAACTCGCTGACGAAGAGCGTCACGCTCGCGACCGTGAAGGCCTCCGAGCGGTAATCGCGCAACGAGCGGTTGAACAATTCGATCGAGGCCGGCGGCCACGGATCGCGTATGCGCATCAGCGTGAGATGCGGTTTGAACGTGCCGCCGTCGAGTGCGACGCCGTTCTGCGTCACGACGTCCCGCACCGCGCGCGCGACGTTCGTGAAGCTCGTCTCCGGCTCGAGACCCGCCCAGCCGACCCGCGCTCGCCGCGGGTTGGGAAAGAAGCCCGAGCCGTGCAGGTGCGCTTCGAAGCGAGGGATCGCCGCGAGTGCGGCAGTGAGCGGCGGCGTGATCTGCTCGACGAGCGTTTCCGGCTGCTCGCCGAGAAACGCGAATGTGAGATGTTGCGTCTCTTCACGCACCCATGACGCGGCCGGCAATCGCGGCCGCAGCGGTACGACGCGAGCGTTGAGGTCGCGCAGAACTTCGCCTGGGAAGTGGGTGGCGAGGAAAAGTCGCATCGGGTGGAGGGGCAGCCAGATTGTACAGTGGCCGGATCATGCGACGGCTCGTCATCGCTGTTCTCCTCCTCCTCTTCGCGTCCCCGCTCGCTCACGCGCAGTATCCCGACCCCGACTACGAGCGCATCCTCTTGCCGACGTTCTGGTTCGGCGGCGGCGCAGGCGGCTCGCAGTGGTGGTCGGGCTTCGACCTCGTCTCGACCGAGTCGTCCTTCGACCTCGGCGGCCTGCCGGTGCTCAAGGACGTTTCGGCCTGTCCGTTCTTTTGCCCGTGCGAGGCCAAGACGCACGTGGAGCGGGGAAAAGCCGAGAACATCTGCGAGAAGTTCGAGGATTCGAGCGGCATGCTGCTCTGGGTGCCGCGCAGCGTCTCGCCCCAGACCGTGCACACCTCGCTGCGGGTCTACGACCGCTCGCGCGAAGGCGAGCGTGCCGGCACGCAGATCCCGGTGGTGTGGGAGCGCGATCTCTACAGCGGCACGATCGTGTTGCTCGACGTGAAGACGGAACCGCGTTACCGCTCGGCCGTGCGCGTGTACGACGCGTTTCTCATCGAGACCGATTTCGTGTTCCGCTTCTACGACATGGCGAAGTACCGCGCCGGCGATCGCGAGCTGCTGCTCGAAACGGTCGTCCGCGCGCGCGCCGGCCGGCCGTCAGGGCCGCCGCGGTTCCCGCTGCACCCGGCGATCGCCGCGATCCCGAACATCGTCGCCGAGTGGCCGCAGCTGGCGTCCGTGCAATCGGTGGCGATCGAGGTGACGGGAACGCACGCGATCGTTTCGCCGCCGCAGTACGACAAGCGTTTCTACGCGCTCGCGACCATCACGAACAACACGACGCATGAGGTGACGGCGGTCGCGCCGCGCTGATTACTGCTTCCGGTCTGCCTGTCCGGCCAGGAACTCCGGGGTGAAGATCTCCGCGATCTTCTCCTCGGGGATGAGGTTCTGTTCGCGCAGCATGTCGGGAATCCGCTTGCCGCTCTTCGCCGATTCCTTCGCCAGCTCCGCAGCGGCCGTGTAGCCGATGATCGGATTGAGCGCGGTCGCGAGCGAAGGGGAGCTGATGTAGTAGGCCTCGCACCGCTCGCGGTTCGCCGAGATTCCGCGGACGCACTTGTCGATGAACACCGGGAGGAAGTTCTTCAGGATCTCCATCGAGAAGGTGATCTCGAAGGCCATCAGCGGCATCATCACGTTCAGCTCGAGCTGTCCCGCCTGCGATGCGAACGCGACCGCCGCGTCAGCGCCAATCACGTGAAACAGCAACTGATTCATGCATTCGAGCAACGAGGGATTCACCTTGCCCGGCATGATCGAAGAGCCAGGCTGCACGGCCGGAAGGACGATTTCGGCAAGCCCGGTGATCGGCCCCGAGGCGAGCAGGCGAAGGTCGTTCGTGATGCGCGTCAGTTCGAGCGCGAGGTTGCGCATGGCCGCCGACACCGCAACGACCGGCAACTGCGACTGCATCGCTTCGCGGAGATCGTCGGTCGGATGGAGCTCGAGATTCGTCGATTCGCTGAGATGCCGCACGACGGCGAAGCGGTAGCCGATCGGCGTGTTGATGCCGGTGCCTGCCGCGGTGCCGCCAATGCCGAGGACGCGCAGTTCTTCGCCTGCATCGCGCAGCAGGCGCGTGGCGCGGCGCACCGCTGATGCGTAGGCCTTGAACTCCTGCCCCAGCGTGACGGGAACGGCGTCGGCGAGATGCGTGCGGCCGGACTTGATGACGTCGGAGAATTCGTCGCCCTTTTCATCGAGCGCGTCGCCGAGCTGATCGAGCTTCGGCCCGAGGCGTTCGAGGAGGAGCAGTGTCGCGACGCGAATGGCGGTCGGGAAGACGTCGTTGGTCGACTGCGCCATGTTCACGTGATCGTTGGGATGCACCGGCTTGTACTCGCCGAGCTTGCCGCCCAGCGCGAGGTTCGCGAGATTCGCGATGACCTCGTTGCAGTTCATGTTGAACGACGTGCCGGCGCCTGCCTGGAAGACGTCGACCACGAAATGCGGCCGGAAGCGTTCGAACTCGCGGAGGATGCGATCGCACGCCGCAACGATGGCGTTGGCGATCTGCTCGTCCATCGCGCCGAGCTCTCGATTGGCGAGCGCGGCGGAACGCTTGAGCAGAATGAACGAGCGGATGAAGAGCGGATGCTCGCGCAAGCCGCTGATCGGATAGTTCTCTACCGCGCGCTGCGTTTGCGCGCCATACAACGCGTCAGCAGGGACGCGGACTTCGCCGAGAGTGTCTTTTTCGATGCGCATCATTTGCGCGAGGCGCAAGGCGCGCGCCAGACGGAGGTGACCGGTGGTTGCGAGTTGCGAGCGACACGCACTCGAACGATCAGGCTTTCAGGGCGGCGAGGCGCGCGCGCGACTCCTCGGCGACCTGCTGGTGGAGCGAGTTGCCGTGCGCGTCCATGGTGACGATGGCCATGAATTCTTCGACCCAAAGGTGCCAGATGGCTTCGGGCGATCCGAGGTCCATCCAGTCGACGCCATCGACCCGCTTGATCGAGGCCGCGCAGACCTGCGCCGCGCCGCCGATGGCGTGGAGATAAACCGCTCCGTACTCCTTGCAGGCGGCGAGCGTCTTCGGACCCATGCCCCCTTTGCCGATGACGCCGCGGATCTTGTAGTCGCGAATGACTTCGTGCTGATACGGCTCTTCGCGCGAGGATGTGGTCGGCCCCGCGGCCTTGCAGACCCACTGCTCGCCCTCTTTCACCATCACCGGGCCGCAGTGATAGATGATCTGCCCTTCGAGATCGACCGGCGGCTTCACCCCTTCGTGAATGCGGTGATGGACCGCGTCGCGGCCGGTGTAGAGCCGCCCGGTGATCGCGACCGTGTCGCCAACATGGAGCGAGCGGATCGTGGCTTCGTCGATGGGCGTGGTGAGCTTGATCAGAGCCATGCGCGCCGATGCTATCAAAGGGTGAAGGGGCGCGCGGGCATCACGGACGTGGTCGTCTGGTGGAGCGGCGGGCTCTTAGCCCGCCGGGCATTTCGTCGGCGGGCTGAGAGCCCGCCGCTCCACTGAAACGATGTTGCCTCGGCGCTCAGGCGCGTGCGCGCCTGAGCGCCTCGTAATTACTGCGACTGATCGGAGCCGGTCTTGCCGGTGGTCTGTTTCCACGAATCGGTGCAGATCGTGACTCCGGCCGCGTCCTCACGGCAGGTGCGGGACGACTGCGGTGCGTTCTGGTAGGGCTGCAGGTTGATGAACGGATCGGCGGTCCAGGTGCGCTTGCCGTCCGTCAACGTGATGTCGGCGGTGACGCTGTTCGCGTAACGCGGCCGCGCGCCCTGCGTCGTCTCGTACTCCATCACGTACTGGTCCCACTTCGTCTCACCGGTCTCGCCGTTGTACTGCGCGTTCCAGAAGCGGCTGAGGTACAGCGTCTCGGAGCCGCGGCGGTTGATGTTCAGCGTCGCTTTGCCGTTCGAGGTGTTGCAGACCGACATCACGAGGTTCCGGCCGTCGAGCAGGCGGCAGGCGCCGTTCGGCAGGTCGATGATCGCGGCGACGTTCTGAATCTGCTGCCCGTCGGTTTTCTCGACGTAGCGGATGTTGAGGTTGTCGAGATTCAGCGTGTACGGGAGCGTGCCGTTGAATGCGAAGAGGTCGACGATGGTGGTCCGTTCGTCCGTGTCCGGCATGTTCGGACGATCGGAGCGGGTCGTGACGTACTTTTCAACGTCCTTTTTCTGCGAGGCGTTCGCGCTCCAGACATTGCTGTTCGCGCTGGCGACGTTGACCGTGGCGGTGGCCGTGTTGTTGCGCGTGTCCCAGTCGCCCGGAACGACGTTGCCGACCGTGACGCTCAGGCGGCGCGGACCGCTGGTGAGCGTCGTGCTGAAAAGGCACTGCACCGAGCCGCCGGCGTCGACCCAGATGTTGCTGGCCGTATCGACCAGCCGGTCATCGACGCTGAGGGCGCAGGTCGCCCGCGCGCCCGTGTCGCCGTTCAATTCGCGCACGGTCGCCGAGATCGAAACCGGGACGCCGGCAGTGACGGTCGAGGGGGCGTTGATCGTCGCGGCCTGCAGATCAGGGCGGAGACGGACGGTGTCCGTGACCTGCAGCACCTGCATGTTGCGCGGAGTCCGGACGTTCGCGTGAATCTGAATGACGGTGCCGCGCGTGAGACCGGTCACCGGAAGGGAGAACGAGCCGCTCGAGCTCGCGTTGTTGTAATTCTTCGTCCAGCCGTTCTTTCCAGCCACTTTGAGCTGTACTTTTTCGAGCGTGCCGGTGGTGCTGTTCGGGACGTCGAAGTCGCCCGTCGTGATCTCGATGGTGGTGGTGCCGTCGCGGCCGAGCAGCGCGCGCGTCTGGATCGAAGCCCCGGCCGCTGCAGCGCGCTTGTACGGCGCCGAATCTTTGTATTTGACGTTGTTGGAAATGCGCTTGGCGGGGGCTGCGGCGAAGGAGGGGGTGGTGGCGAGTGCGGCGATGGCCATCGCCGTCAGAAGAGAACGATACATGTGGCTTTTCTCCGTTTCATCTGGACACACGTCGAGCGTGCTGGGTTCAAAATCGGATTGTGGTCAGCGGTCTCTCTGCGGTCCGAAAAGTTCCGAACCGGCGCGGTACTGATCGGCCCCGCGCGGAAAAGGTTACTTACAATAAAAACGCCAGACAGCCGCGGAATAGCGGGCGCGACGCGAAATTAATTTTGCGCGGAAGTGACGATTCCTTGCGCGGAGCGCGATGCCGCGCGTCAGTACAGCCAGTTCGTCACGTTGCCGTCCAGGTCGAGCTCCGCGCCGCGGCGGCGGAACGCCCAGCACATGTACGCGATCGAGACGAAGAACGAAGCCGGCAGGCGGTTGAGCTTCCCGATCTTGCACGCCAGCAGCGTCGTCCTGCCGCCGAAGCCCATCGGACCGATGCCCGACTGATTCGCTTTCTCGACCACGCGCGCTTCGAGCGCGGCGAGCTCGGGATCGGGATTCTCATCTTCCATCGTGCGGAGGAGCTGCTCTTTCGCGTGGCCGTAGCCGGTGCCGCGATCGCCGCCGATGCAGACGCCGAGGATGCCGGGGCCGCAGCCCTGCCCCTGTGCCTGCACGACGCAATCGAGAATGGCGTTCTCGACGCCGCGCAGGTCGCGCCCGCCGAGGTCAGGATGCGGCAGCGAATACTGCGCATTCATGTTTTCACAGCCGCCGCCTTTGAGCATCAGCTTTACTTCGACGTACGGCTTGCGCCATTGATGAAAGTGAAAGACCGGCGAGCCTGGACCGGTGTTGTCGCCGGTGTTCTTGCCGGTGACGCTGTCGACGCTATTCTGCCGCAGATAACCTTTCTTCGTGGCCGCGCGCACGGCGTCGGTGGCGATCTCCTCGAATTCGAGCTGGTCGTAGCCGGCGGGAGTGTGGACGTAGAAAAGGATCGTCCCGGTGTCCTGGCAGAGAGGAAGCGAGCTGTCGCGCGCCAGTACGATGTTGCAGCCGATGACGTCGAGCGCCACGTCGGCGTTCGACCCTTTTTCTTCCTGCGTCCGCGCGCCGGTGACGGCGTTCACGACATCCTCGGGAAGCTGCGTCGACGTGCGACGGATCAGCTCGAGGATGCTTTCGAAGAGGGCGGATTGCGGCGTGACATCGTGCAGTGGCTGGACACTCATCTCGCGAGGGAGTTTATCGCGTCCGAGCCGTGGGAGGCTCACTTCGGAGCGCGGCCGTTATGGCGCGTCAGTCGGAATGACCGGTAAAACTTGCCGGTTATCCAGCTTGAGTCTACTTGACTCAATGTGAGGCAAACCTATGAATTTCAACAAGCTTACGGTGAAAGCGCAGGAAGCGGTCGTGGAAGCGCAGAACCTTGCCCGCGGCTCGGGCAACCCGGAAGTGACGCCGGAGCACCTCCTTCTTTCCCTCGTCCGTCAGGAAGGGGGCATCGTCGCGCCGATCCTGACGAAGCTCGGTGTCACCCCCGCAACGGTCGAGTCCGAAGTGGCGGCCGAGGTCGCGAAGTTCTCGAAGGTCGGCGGCGCGTCCGCCGATCCGGGCGTTTCGAGCTCGCTGCGGAAGGTGTTCGACGCGGCGTTCCAGTCGGCCGAGTCGTTCAACGACGAATACGTCTCGACCGAACATCTGCTGCTGGCGATCGCGGACGCACGGAACACGACGGCCGCGGAGGTGCTGCGGCGCCACGGCGTCGTCGCCGACGCGGTGATGAAGAGCCTGCAGTCGGTGCGCGGCACGCAGCGCGTCACCGACCAGAATCCCGAGGACAAATACCAGGCGCTGGAGCGTTACGCACGTGATCTCACCGCGCTCGCGCGCCGCGGCAAGCTCGATCCGGTGATCGGCCGCGATGAGGAGATCCGCCGCGTGATTCAGGTGCTCTCGCGGCGCACCAAAAACAATCCGGTGCTCATCGGCGAGCCGGGTGTCGGCAAGACCGCGATCGTGGAAGGCCTGGCCCGTCGCGTCATCGCGGGCGACGTGCCCGAGGGTCTGAAGAACAAGCGCGTCATCTCCCTCGACCTCGGCGCATTGATCGCCGGCGCCAAGTACCGCGGCGAGTTCGAAGATCGCCTCAAAGCGGTGATCAAGGACGTCGAAGAGAGCGAAGGAGAAGTGATCCTCTTCATCGACGAGCTCCACACGCTGGTCGGCGCCGGTGCGGCGGAAGGGGCGATGGACGCGTCGAACCTGCTCAAGCCGGCGCTCGCACGCGGCGAGCTGCGCGCGGTCGGCGCGACGACGCTGAGCGAGTATCAGAAGCACATCGAGAAAGACGCCGCGCTCGAGCGCCGCTTTCAGCCGGTGTACGTCGGCGAGCCGACGGTCGAAGACACGATCGCGATTCTGCGCGGCCTGAAAGAGCGCTACGAAGTGCATCACAAGGTGACGATTCAGGATTCCGCCATCGTAGCCGCGGCAACGCTGTCGCATCGCTACATCAGCGATCGTTTTCTGCCCGACAAAGCGATCGACCTCATCGACGAAGCGGCTTCGCGTCTGCGCATCGAGCTCACCTCGATGCCGCAGGAGATCGACGAGCTGACCCGTCGCCTGACGCAACTGCAGATCGAAGAACAGGCGCTGCAGAAGGAAGAGAATCCCGCCACCCAGGAGCGGCTGCGCGGTGTGCGTGCGCAGATCGCCGAGCTGCAGGAAAAGATCTCCGGCCTCAAAGCGCAGTGGGAGAGCGAGAAGAACGTCATCAATCAGATCAACGAGCGGAAAAAGAAGCTCGACGATCTGCGCGAGGAGGCGAATCGTCTCGAGCGCGAAGGTGAGCTGAATCGCGTCGCCGAGCTGCGTTACGGACAGATCCCGCAACTGCAGCGCGAAGTGGACGCCGAAAACGCGAAGCTCGCGGAGATGCAAAAGTCGGGGGCTTTGCTGCGCGAGGAAGTCACCGATGAGGACATTGCGGAGATCGTTTCGAAGTGGACCGGCGTGCCGGTGACGAAGATGCTCGAGTCCGAAATGCAGAAACTCGTGCGGATGGAGGACAACCTCCAGCGCCGCGTGGTCGGTCAGGGCGAGGCAGTCACCGCCGTCTCGAATGCGGTACGCCGCTCACGCGCCGGACTCAAAGATCCCAATCGTCCGATCGGGTCGTTCATTTTCATGGGCCCGACGGGCGTCGGGAAAACGGAGCTCGCCCGCGCGCTGGCGGAGTATCTGTTCGACGACGAGAATTCGATGGTCCGCATCGACATGTCGGAGTACGGCGAGCGGCATGCCGTGGCGCGTCTCATCGGCGCGCCTCCCGGCTACGTCGGGTATGAAGAGGGCGGCCAGCTGACCGAAGCGATTCGCCGGCGGCCGTATGCGGTGATCCTTTTCGACGAGATCGAGAAGGCGCATCCGGAAGTGTTCAACGTGTTCCTGCAGATTCTCGATGACGGGCGGCTCACCGATTCAAAAGGGCGCGTGGTCGATTTCAAGAACACCGTCATCATCATGACGTCCAACATCGGCTCCGAGTACATCCACAACTACTCGAAGGGGGCGATGCCGGAAGAAGCGATGCGCAAGGCGGTCGATGCGGAGCTGCATCAGCGCTTCCGTCCGGAGTTCCTGAACCGCATCGACGACGTGATCGTGTTCCATTCGCTCGATCTCGCGCAGATCAAGCAGATCATCGGCTTCCAGCTTCAGAAGCTGGGGCAGCGCATCGCGGAGCGCGGGCTGTCGATCGAGATCAGCGACGCCGCGAAGGCGCGCATCGCCGAGGAGGGCTACGACCCCGCGTTCGGCGCGCGGCCGCTCAAGCGCGCGCTGCAGCGGATGATCATCGATCCGCTGGCGATCCGGCTGCTCGAAGGGCAGTTCAAGCCGGGCGACACGGTGTTCGTGAACGCGGCGGAAGAGGGGAAAGTCGAGCTGTCGCTCGAGCCGGAGCCGGCCAGCGTCAACTGAATGGAGAGCGGCGGGCGAGCTCGCCCGCCGCTCGTTCATCGCCGGCACTTCGTTGGCACACCGGCTCGCGTTTTGCCTTCCTTCGTGCGCATGCGTACCGGAATCACCATCGCCGCCGTCGTTTTCGCTTTCGCCTGTCAGCCGGGTCCCACGGAGCAGACCGCGAACACTCCGTCGCAGTCCACGACCATGCCGAGGACCGAAAGCGCCACCACCGAGACCTCCGCCATGAACCCTGTCCTGCCGCCGGAGCGTGACGATCCCGCCGGGCGCCCGACCGCTGCCGCTGCGACGCAGGAAGTTCATCTGATCGAGTACCAGATCCACATGCCGCAAAGCCTTCCCGCCGGGCGGCTGGCGTTCAACGTAGAAAACGGCGGCAAGGAAGATCACGCGTTCGAGATCGAAGGCAACGGCGTCCATCAGCAGACGACCGTTCTCAAACGCGGCGACACGACCGCGCTCGAAGTGAACCTCGCGCCAGGCACGTACACGGTTTACTGCCCGGTCGATGGGCACAAAGACAAAGGCATGAAGACGACGCTGGTCGTGAAATAGCTGTCATCGACGTCTCGACAATCCGACGAATGCCGTTCAGTGGAGCGGCGGGCTTCAGCCCGCCGGACCGCGCTTCGCGGGCTCCGGCGAACGAAGCGCTCGGAAGTCGCGACAGCCGCCTACCAGTAGCCGTTCTCGGGCGAGAACATCACGTCGTACACCTTGCGGGCCCAGCTCCGTTTGCCGAATTCGACGCGCCCTTCCTGCTGCAGCCACTCTTTGATCGGGAGCGTGAAGCCGGTCTTGCGCCGCGCGCGCACGGCCGCGGGGAGCGCGGGACGCGGCGCGTTCGCGAGCAGTTGTTTGCCGCGTTCTTTGCGCGTCACGAGCACCGGCGCGAGTTTGCGCAACAGGTGAGCGTCGACGAGCGGCACGCGCACTTCCAGCGAATGCGCCATGCTCGCCCAGTCCATGTCGCGCAGGAGCTGATTGCGCAGATAGAGCGAAGACTCGAGCGCCGCAACGCGCGCGAACGGCGTCCCGGGATCGGGCGTGACGGCGCGCTCGAGAATCGAGATCAGATCGAGGCGCTGCAATCCCTCGCGAGCGACGTCGTGGCCGAGGACGCCAGGCAATTCGGTCGCGAGAAAGCGGCCCCGTTTGACGAGATACGCACCGGCGTACGAAGAGCCGTGACGGAGAATCTCGCCCATTTTCGGGCTGATGTGCCGGCTCCGTTTTGCGAGCGCGCTGTTGAGCCGGTAGACGCCTTCGCCGAGCCCCGGAACGCGCGAGAGGACGGACGTGAACGGCATCCAGCGCGGGATGTCGCGGAACGACGTATAGCCGCCGAACAGCTCGTCGCCGCCCGTTCCGGAGAGGGCCACTTTGAGTCCCATTCCCGCCGCCGCTTTGCTGATGAAGTAGCTGTTGAGGCCATCGACCGACGGCTGGTCCATCGCCGCGAAGATCTTCGGCAGCTCCGCGCGAAAATCGGCGAGCGTGAGGTCGCGAATGGTGTGGCGCACGCCGTACTCGCGCGCGACGAGCGACGCGAGCGGCGCTTCGTCGTTATCGCGTCCGCGGTACTCCTCGAAGCGCAGCGTCATCGTCTGCAGGTCGCTCGCTCCCGATTCGCGCGCGAGTGCGACGACCGCCGTCGAGTCGATGCCGGCAGAGAGAAACGCGCCGACCGGCACGTCCGCGACCATGTGATAGCGCACCGATTCGAGCACCGCGTCATGCACGATGGCCTGACGCTCCGCTTCGCTCACCTGCCGCGCGTTCGCGACTGCATCGCGCAACGTTGCGGCGATCGAAAAGTAAGGTTGCGGCTCGCGCAATCCGTTGGCGTCGACGTATGCGAATGAGCCTGCGGGCAGCGCTCGCACTGCGCGGTACATCGTGAACGGCTCCGGCACCGTACCGCGCAGAAAGAAGCCGGCCGCCGCGGCGGGATCGAACTGCTTGTCCACGCGCCCGCCGGCGATGAGCGCTTTCACCTGCGACGCGATGCGAATGGTCTTGCCGTCGTCCGCGTAGTACAGCGGCTTGATGCCGTACGGATCGCGCGCGAGGAGCATGCGCCGCGTCTCGCCGTCCCATAACGCGATCGCGAACATGCCTCGCAGTTCGCCGAGCATCGCTTCGCCGCGTTCGTCATACAGCGCGAGCAGCACCTCGGTATCGGAGTGCGATGTGAACGTGCGGCCGCTGGCTTCAAGGCGCGCGCGGAGCTCGCGGTAGTTGTAAATCTCGCCGTTGAAGATGATGACCCTCTGGCCGCGCCGCATCGGCTGCGCGCCCGCGGCGGAGAGGTCGATGATCGCCAGCCGCCGGTGGCCGAGGCCGACCCGTTCATCGTCGGAGATCCAGACGTCTCCGGCGTCCGGTCCGCGCGACCGCATGCACTCCCGCGACGCGGTCAGTTCGTCGGTATCGACGCGCGGAGCCTCGCCGGAATACGCAAAAATCCCATTGATCCCGCACATCGGAGCCGGAGTATAGCGGGGAGTAGAATCAGCACATGGACCAGGAACTTCTCGACCGCATCACCTACAACCCCGAGATCTTCGGCGGAAAGGCAATCGTGCGCGGACGCCGCCTTGCGGTCGAGCACGTGCTCGACATGATGGCGGCTGGTTCTTCGATCCAGGAGCTCCTGGAGCATTACCCCTGGCTCGAGCGCGACGACGTACGCGCGTGCCTGTATTACGCCGCGCGCATCGCGGGACGTGAACATTTCGCGCCCCGGCTGGTCACCAGTGAAGCTGCTGATCGATAACTGTCTCTCGTCGAGGCTCGCGGCTGCGCTGATGACAGACGGCCATGATGTGGCGTCGGTAGCAGAATGGCCGGCCGATCCTGGCGATCGTGAAGTGCTTGCATTCGCTGCACGTGAAGCGCGCGTGCTGATCACTGCGGATCGCGGTTTTGGTGAGCTCGTCGTGACCGCCCGGCTTCCGACTGCAGGTCTGATCGTGTTGAAGAAAATGCCGCCGTCCGAGCATTACGACGCGTGTCTGCGGGCACTGGCGCAGTACGGCGAGGACCTCGCCGCCGGCGCGTTCGTGATCGTGACCGGCGAGAGAATGCGCGCTCGCCTCACCGACCCTGACGCGTAGAATCGCGCGTCATGCGAAAACTGCTCGCGTCGCTTCTTCTCTTCAGCACTACGTCCACGCTCGCGCAGACCAAGCCAATCTACGGTTTTCGTGACGCCGAAAAGCAGCAGGCGCTCGAAGCGCGGTACGACCAGACGCTGAATCGCGACAATCTGCGCACGTGGATGAAGCAGATGACCGCGCGGCCGCATCACGTCGGCTCGCCGCACGGCAAGGCGAACGCGGAAGCGATGGCGGCGCTGTTCAAGTCGTGGGGCTACGAAACGGCGGTCGAACGGTTCGACGTACTCTTTCCCACTCCGAAAACGCGCGTCGTCGAATTGGTCGGGCCCGAGCGGTACACCGCGCAATTGCGCGAGCCGGCGCTGGAGGAAGACACGACCTCCAGTCAATTCGACGAGATCCTGCCGCCCTACAACGCGTACTCCACCGACGGCGACGTGACGGGCGAGCTCGTTTACGTGAACTACGGCGTCCCTGCCGATTACGAGCGGCTGGCGCAGCATGGGATCGACGTCCGCGGCAAGATCGTCATCGCACGCTACGGCGGCTCGTGGCGCGGCATCAAGCCGAAGGTCGCCGCGGAGCGTGGCGCGATCGGTTGCCTCATCTACTCCGATCCTCGCGACGACGGCTACTTTGCCGGCGAAACGTATCCATCCGGCGGTTTCCGCAGCGAGCATTCCGTGCAGCGCGGCTCGGTCGCCGACATGCCGCTCTATCCCGGCGATCCGCTGACGCCCGGCACCGGTTCGACGCAGAACGCGCCGCGTCTCACTCGCGAGCAGGCGCAGACGATCACGAAAATCCCTGTGCTGCCGATCTCGTATGCGGATGCGCTTCCGCTCCTTCGCAATCTGCGCGGCCCGATCGCGCCGGAGTCCTGGCGGGGTGCACTCCCGATCACCTATCGCCTCGGCAGTGGGCCGGCGCGCGTGCACATCAAGCTGGAGTTCGATTGGAAGGTTGTGCCCGCGTACGACGTCATCGCGCGGCTCCGCGGCAGCGAGTTTCCGGATCAGTGGATCGTGCGCGGCAATCATCACGATGCGTGGGTGCACGGCGCGCTCGATCCCGTCAGCGGGATGGTTGCGCTCATGGAAGAAGCGCGCGCGATCGGCGAGCTCGCGAAGAGCGGCTGGCGTCCGCGCCGTACGCTCGTTTTCGCCGCGTGGGACGCCGAGGAGCAGGGTCTCCTCGGGTCGACGGAGTGGGTGGAAACGCATCTCGCCGAGCTCAAAGAAAAAGCGGTGCTCTACATCAACTCCGATTCGAACGGGCGCGGGTTTCTCGAGGCCGGCGGCTCGCACACGCTCGAGCGCTTCGTCACCGAGGTCGCGCGCGACGTGGAGGACCCGCAGCGGAAAGTGTCGGTGCTCGAACGGCGCCGTGCCGCGGAGCTCGTGGCAGCAGAGAGTGCCGAGGAGCGGAAGACGGTTCGTGATGCCGCGCTCCTGCAGCTTTACGCACTCGGCTCCGGTTCTGATTACACGCCGTTCCTGCAGCACGCCGGAATCGCGTCGCTGAACGTCGGCTTCGGAGGCGAAGAAAAGTACGGCGTGTATCACTCCGCGTACGACTCGTTCGATCACTTCACGCGCTTCAGCGATCCGGGATTCGCATATGGAATCGCGCAGGCGAAAGTGACGGGACGGATGATGTTGCGGCTCGCGAACGCCGACTTTCTGCCGTTCGAAGCGGCGACGTTTGCCGCCACCGTCGCGCGCTACGTGGGTGAAGTGACGAAGCTCGCGGAACGGATGCGCGAAGCGACGCAGGAAGAGACGGCGTTGCGCGCCGCGCGCGAGCTCGCGAGCGATCCGACGGAGACGTTCGTGGCCAGGAGCGAAGACGCGCCGGTGCCGCATCTCGAGTTTGCGCCGCTGCAGAATGCGCTCGCACGTCTGCAGAAAAACGCGCGCGCGTTCGACGCGGCGAAGACGCGCGACGACAAGATCGTGATGCGTCTCGAGCGCGCGCTCAGCCGCGAGCAGGGGCTGCCCGGCCGTCCGTGGTATCGCCATCACGTGTACGCGCCCGGCTTCTACACCGGCTATGGCGTGAAGACGCTGCCAGGCGTTCGCGAGGCGATCGAACAGCGGAAGTGGAGCGATGCGAACGCGCAGATCGTCATCGCCGCCGAGGTGCTCGATCGGTACGCATCGCTTCTCGAGGACGCGATTCGCTGATGCTGCGCGTCGTCGCGATCTCCGGCAGTCTTCGTTCGTCGTCATCGACGTCGGCGTTGTTGCGCCTCGCCGGCGAGGTCGCACCGAGCGACGTCTCGATCACCTTCTACGAAGGCCTCGGCGACCTGCCGCACTTTTCGCCCGATCTCGACACCGATGACCCGCCGCCCGCTGTCGCGGCCCTGCGCGCGCTGCTGCGCGATGCCGACGCGCTGCTCATCTGCACGCCCGAGTACGCCCACGGCATGCCGGGCTCGCTCAAGAACATGCTCGACTGGCTGGTGTCGTGGACGGAGCTGGTCGGGAAACGGATCGCCGCTCTCAGCGCGTCACCGAGCGCCGATGGCGGCAGCTACGCACACGCCTGGCTCGTACAGACGCTGGAAGTGATGTCGACGAACGTCGTCACAAAACTGAAGGTTCCGTTCGTGAAGAACAGGCTCGCAACGAACGACGAAACATTGAAGGACGAGCTGCGCGGAGTGCTCTCAGCGCTTCGGTAGCATGTAGACGACTTCGCCCTTGCGCGACATGCCGAGGTCTTCGCGGGCGATGCGCTCGATGGCGTAGGAGGACTTCTTCACGCTTTCGATCTCGGCGCGCAGACGCGCGTTCTCGGCGTCGAGGCGGGCGATGTTCGCGCGCAGCGCGCCGACGCGGGTCCGCGCATGCTGCAGCTCGTGCAGTCCGCGGTCGCTGAAGAAGAACGACACGGCGAAGACGACGATCAGCACGCCGGCGAGCAGCACCACTGCCTTGAGCGTGACATGCGTCGCTCGACGCGAATCATGAATCGTGACCTGGGGGAGCATCCGCGACGTAGTGTCGGGACAAGCGCAGACGGTGTCAAGCAAACCGGGCTCGGTCCCCGAGCCGCGGCCTCTCGGCACACGCGCGACGATCGGAGTGCAGCCGTCGCCGGGTTGCCTCTGTGTGGAGCGGCGGCCTTCAGGCCGCCGACGATTGCTCGGCGGGCTAAAGCCCGCCGCTCCACCACCAAAGACGTGGCCATACTTGCGGAAACGTGCGTT
>DASVUA010000684.1:0-16944 GCA_036387295.1 Thermoanaerobaculia bacterium
GATGGTCGGCCCCGACAAATTGCTCGAGCGATGGTGGAAAAAGAAACTGCGTCTCGTAGTCCGGCCGGATCTCGCGACTCATGCTTCTGTTTAGCACGACTCATGGATTTCCACAGCGCGGCAGTTTTTGAGACGGTCTGCTGGCGTCGCCGCACTCCAAACTGAACGGACGTTTTCGCCAGTGCGAGTACGTCTCTGGTGGAGCGGCGGGCTTTAGCCCGCCGAGCAATCGTCGGCGGCCTGAAGGCCGACGCTCCACTCGAGGGGAGAGAACGGCGGCGGCGCCGCTCACTTCAGCGGGACGCGCAGGTCGATGCCTGTGGCCCATGGAATCACGAGAAACACGAGCAGCGTGATCACGATCGCGGCGGCGATGTCGAGGAGGATGCCGCTGCGGGCCATGGCGCGCACGCGCACCATGCCGGTCGCGTAGACGATCGTGTTTGGCGCGGTTGCGACCGGGAGCATGAATCCTGACGAGGCGGCGAGCACGGCCGGGATCATCAGAAAGTAAGGATGCACACCGATCGACGTCGCCAGCGCGGCCGCGATCGGCATCATGGCCGTGGCCGTGGCCACGTTCGACGCGACCTCGGACAGCAGCGTCACGACGACACACATCGCGACGATCATCAGCACCGGCGGCCAGTCTCCGACGAACGACAACCGTGCGCCGGCGAACTTCGAGAAGCCGCTGGATTCCAGCGCGTCCGCCAGCGCGAATCCGCCGCCGAAAAGAATCAACACGTCCCACGGCACGCGCGAGAACTCTTCCCACTCGAGCAGCCGCTCGCCTTTGCCTGCAGGCAGGACGAACGCGAGCATCGCCATCGCCACCGCGACGGTCGCGTCGTTGATCGCTTTAGCGTTCGGAAAAAGGCTGGCCCATCCCTGAATCGTCGTCGCGCCGAGTCGGATGTCGGCGCGGAAAATCCAGAGCAGCGCGGTCGCCGCGCACAACATCAGCGCCGTTTTTTCCGCGCGGGACATTGCGCCGGGGCGCTCGATCCCCAAGTCCTCGAGCGGCACGGCGGCTCCTTTCGGCACGCGCGCGGTGATGACGACGATGAGCCAGCAGATCGGCACGAGCACGATGAGATAGGCGACGCCAAACAGCATCCACTGCGCAAACGTGACGGTGGTCGCGGTGGGGAAGAGCTCACGCGCGGCGCCGAGGAAGATCAGGTTCGTCGGCGTGCCGATCGGCGTGCCGATGCCGCCGAGCGACGCGGCGTACGCGACGCCGAGGAGCGTCGCTTCGGCAACGCGGCCGGCCGGGGTCTCGCGCTCCACGCGCGTCGCGCCGAGGCCGCCGACGATCGCCACCGCGATCGGCGTCATCATCAACGTGGTGGCGGTGTTCGACATCCACATCGAGAGAAACGCCGTCACGAGAATCACCGCGAACACGATTCGCCGCGGCTCGGTCCCCACGCGCCGCAACGCGAAGAACGCCATCCGCCGGTGCAGACCCCAGCGCTCGAAGGTCGCCGAGACGAGGAATCCGCCGAGAAAGAGAAAGACCGCCGGGTTGGCGTACGGCGCGGCGATCTTCTCCATCGTGCTGACGCCGGCCAGCGGAAAGACGATCAGCGGAATGAGCGCCGTCCATCCCATCGGCACCGCCTCGGTGAGCCACAGCAGCGCCATGAGCAGCCCGACGCTCGCGGTGAAGCGCACGTTCGGCGTGAAATCGCCGCTCGCCGGCACGAGCAGCAACAGGCCGGCGATCGCCACGCAGAGCGCTAATTTTCGAAGTGAGATTTGCGGGGACAACGCGGGGCGGGATTGTATCCTGACGCCGAGACCGCTTTTGACGCTCGACGAGCTCACGGCGCGACAACGATGAGCGACTGGAACGGCGCTCGCGCATTCCCGCGTTGTATGAGAGATGAGGTCCGGGCCAGTGCACAAACATGAATCCCACACTTCGCGCGGGCACATTCACCTGCGCGAAGGAATCGAGTCGTTTCTCCGCTTCGCGAAAGGGCGCGTCTGGCAGGACGCCTCGCAGCGCGAGCGTCTGCACGC
The DNA here is from genome assembly GCA_036387295.1 of Thermoanaerobaculia bacterium. Lineage (GTDB taxonomy): Bacteria > Acidobacteriota > Thermoanaerobaculia > Gp7-AA8 > Gp7-AA8 > QHVT01. The sequence continues at coordinate 2,032 of DASVUA010000684.1, forward strand.
GCTCTCCACCGCAGTCCGCCGCCCCGCGCTCGATGCGATGCGCGAGAGCGAGCGCCGCTATCGCGAGCAGGATGCGAAGCGGCTCTACTACCTTTCCATGGAGTTCCTGATGGGCCGTGCCCTCGGGAACAATCTGACGAACCTCGGCATCTACGACGAAGCCGGCACGGTGCTCACTGAGCTGGGCGCCGATCTCGAGGAGCTGCAGGCGCTCGAGCACGACGCCGCCCTCGGCAACGGTGGTCTCGGCCGCCTGGCCGCCTGCTTCCTCGATTCGATGGCCTCACTCGATCTGCCCGGCTTCGGCTACGGCATCAACTACGAGTTCGGCCTCTTCCGCCAGAGCTTCACCAACGGCTATCAGCACGAAAAGCCCGATCACTGGCTCGATGGCGGCGGCTCACCGTGGCTCATCGCGCGCGATGACGACGCGGTGTCGATTCCGGTCTACGGCTCGGTTGCCCACCTCAGCGAGAACGGTGTGTACGCGCCGCGCTGGGTCGACGCGAAGATCATCCTCGGCGTGCCGCACGACATGCCGATCATCGGCTACGGCGGACGCACGGTGAACGTGCTGCGGCTCTTCTCCGCGCGCGCATCCGACCAGTTCGACATCGGCATCTTCAACACCGGCGATTACATCCGCGCGGTGCACGAGAAGATCACCGGCGAGTCGATCTCGAAGGTGCTCTATCCCTCCGACACCGTGGCCGCCGGCAAAGAGCTGCGATTGCTGCAGGAGTACTTTCTGGTGGCCTGTTCGGTGCGCGACATCATGAAGCGCTACCGGCAATCGCACGAGTCGTTCTCCGGGTTCGCCGGAAAAGTGGCGATCCAGATGAACGACACGCATCCCGCCCTCGCCGTCGCGGAGCTGATGCGCATCTTCGTCGACGAGCTGCGCATGCCGTGGGAAGAAGCGTGGGCGATCACCGTCGCGACCTGCGGCTACACGAATCACACGCTGCTCCCTGAAGCGCTGGAGCGCTGGTCGTACGAGTTGATGAACCGCGTGCTGCCGCGGCACCTGCAGATCATCATGGAGATCAACCGGCGCCTGCTGGCCGAGGTCGAGCGCCGCTTTCCCGGCGACATTGCGATGCAGCAGAACGTCGCGATCGTCGCCGACGGCGAAGTGCGGATGGCGAATCTCGCGATGGCCGGCAGCCATTCGGTGAACGGCGTCGCGGAGCTGCATTCGAAGCTCGTTACGACCTCGCTCGCGCCCGACTTTTTCCGCCTCTATCCCGATCGCTTCAACAACAAGACGAACGGCGTGACGCCGCGACGCTGGCTGCTGCATGCGAACCGTCCGCTGGCCACGCTCATCAATCGCACGATCGGTGACGGCTGGGTGAAGGATCTCGATCGTCTGCGCGAGCTCGAGCTCTTCGCCGACGATCAGGCGCTGCTCGAGAAGCTCGAGAGCGTGAAACGCCGCAACAAAGTCGCGCTGGCGCGGCTGACGAAAGACCTCACCGGCGTGACTGTCGATCCGATGTCGATGTTCGACGTGCAGGTGAAGCGGATTCATGAATACAAACGGCAGTTGCTCAACGCGCTGCACGTCGTGCATCGCTACTGGTCGATCGTCGAGGACGGCCGCATTCCGCTGAGCCCGCGCACGGTCTTCTTCGCCGGAAAAGCGGCGCCGGGCTACTGGATGGCGAAGCTGATCATCAAGCTGATTCACTCGGTGGCCGAGGTCGTGAATGCCGATCCGCGGTCGCGCGAACATCTGCGCGTCGTCTTCCTGCCCGACTACCGCGTCATGCTGGCGGAGGCCATCATGCCGGCGGCAGAGTTGTCCGAACAGATCTCGACGGCGGGGAAAGAAGCGTCGGGAACCGGCAACATGAAGCTCGCGCTGAACGGCGCGCTGACGATCGGCACGCTGGACGGCGCAAACATCGAGATTCGCGACGAGGTGGGGGAGGAGAACATCTTCATCTTCGGCCTGACGGCGGAAGAGGTGGGCGAAGAGCTCGCGCGCTACGACCCGCAGCGATACCTGCACGAGCATCGCTGGATGCGCCGCGCGGTCGATTCGATCGCCTCCGGGCATTTCTCGCGCGGCGACAAGGACATCTTCCGCCCCATCGTCGCCAACCTGCTGTCCGTGCGCGACGAGTACGTGCATCTCGCCGACTTGCCCGCGTACGTCGAGACGCAGGAGTCGGTCGACGCCGTCTACCGCGACCGGGCAAAGTGGAATCGCATGTCGCTCCTCAACATTGCCCGCATGGGCAAGTTCTCCTCCGACCGCACCATCAACGAATACGCCCGCGACATCTGGAACGTCCGCCCCGCCGTCATCGGCAACTTCGCCGCGGCATTGGAGTAGTCGATGCGTCGCCGCACTTCAAACTGACGCGCGGTCTTGCTCGACGTTTTTGTGGAGCGGCGGGCTCTTAGCCCGCCGGCCTCTCGCGAACCGTCACGCCGCGAGGCCGTTCACCATGGCGGTGAAGGTGTTCAGAATCGCGGCGTCGTCGAAGACGTCGGGCTCGTGGTTGCGGGCGGCGAGGACTCGGTCGCGGACCATTCCTTCGGCGCAGCCGAGCATGGCGGAGGAGAGGACTTTCGGGTGGATGTCGGTGCGGAACGAGCCGTCGTCGCGGCCGCGGTCGATCAGCATCTCGATCACCTGCAGGAACTGCACGAACCCTTTCGACAGCAGCACCTCGTGCGAGCCGCCGCGCATCCGCCGCCCTTCAAAGAGAAACAGAAATGCGATGTCGTGATCGCGGCTGAAGGCCTGAATCATCAGAGAGAGGATGCGGATGATGGCGTCGCGGCCGTGCGACGCGGCGGCAATGTGCTGCTGCACGCTCTCGTTCAGCGTCGACCACGACTCGTTGAAGATCGCTTCGAGCAGCCCAGCTTTTCCGCCGAAATAGCGAATCAGCTGCGATTCCGACGATCCCGCTTCACGCGCGATGGCGGCGGTCGAGGTCTGTTCGTAGCCGTTGCGTGCGAACAGCATCTTCCCCGCGTTCAGCAGGCGCATGCGGGAGGTGAGAGTGCTGTCTAGATCCTGCGAGGACACGGTGCAGCCAGACTAACGGCGCGCACCGTACCGGTCAAGGTGGTAGTCCTACCAAGCAAGCCGCGCGACGACATGAGTCACTGTCGCGCGACCTGCTGAGATGGATCTCCTTCGAGCTCGAAAAGCGCGTCGACGGTGACGCCGAGCGCCCGCGCGAGCTTGAGCGCCAGGATCACCGAGGGGACCATGTTGCCGGTCTCGATCGCATTCACCGAGCGGCGCGTCACACCGGCCATCGATGCGAGATCCGCCTGCGTCAGATCGCGCATCGCGCGATGTACCTTCAGCCGCGTCCTGAGCCTTTCCTCATCCATCCCGCGGCTCCCGTGCGTAGAAATTGACATAGAACACGCTGAGGAACGTCGCCACCCCGAGCTCCATCGTCACCGCCGCCATGACGTAAATCCCGCCGCGAATCGAGAGCATCGCCAGGAGGGCCGCGAGCAGCGGCTGTGCGAGGACGACCACCATCAACGCGACGCGTGCCGCGTGATCGGCGGAAATCTGCCGCAGCTCGTCGTTCATCAGCGCGCGTGCTTCGGGCGCCTTCGGATCCCACCGATTGCGGCGGAACCAGGTCTGGTGTCCGGCCGCGAGCAGAATCGTGAACAGCGGAAAGAACCAGGGGGCGTTTTTGAACCATCGCGCGAGCGCGCTGGCAGGGGCGGCGATCATCACGACGAAAAGCGCGGCAAGGGCGAGGCTCAGCACGAGCGCGAGGATCGTGCTGCGGGCAGTGAGCCGGAGGTACGTCTCCGACCGCGGTTCATTGGCGTTCGACATCGAGATCTCCTTCATGCGCCGCAGTGTACGTGATGAATCTCTAAAAGAGAAGAGTCGGTTACTTTTTGCGATCCATGATGTGCTCTCGATGCGCGGGCGCCGCAAACTCCCACCTCGCAACTCGCGACACAGCAGTTATCCTTCGCGCCCTATGCGCTTCAAGAAGAGCCGCTTCGGACCGCGACTCGTCGCGGCGGCCCGTTCGGGCCGGCACTATCGCGACGTCCACGTTCTCATCGGCGGCACAGGCGCTGTCGGCGGCGCATCGGCGCTGCAGATGGTGGCGATGCTCGAGGAGATGATGACCATCCAGCCGCCCGCGTCGCCTTCGGACGTGCCGGTGCTGATCGTCACCGGACGCACCGACGACGAAGTGCGCTCGTTCGAGTCGCGCCTCAAGCGCACCACGCGCACGCGCTGGGGGGCGGGGGTGGCGCCGCGTCAGTTCGGCGAAGGGTTTCTCTCGCCGGGCGGCGTCTACATCGCGGTCTCGAAGTTCGAGCTCAAGCCGATTCCGGGACTCGAAGTCGTGACCGACGCCGACATCCATCATCGCGCCGCGGCGGTCGACGAGTTCCTCGAGATCGCCGGCCTCGATCGCTCATTGCCGCATGGCGAGATCGCGGAAGGGTTGATGCGGTACGTGCGCGCGTCGCGTCCGATCACCGCGTATCTCGAGGATCGTCTCACCGTGCTGAAGGACTATGGGCCGAAGCCTTTCCGCTCGGTCCTCCTCGGCTTTCCGCTGCCGAGCATCCTCGCGTATCAGACCGGCGGCCTGACGGTCGTGGCGAAAGAGCTCGGCCTCGACGACAAATTCATCAGCGACGTGAAAGACGCGTTCGAGAGCACGTTTGCCGACGACCTGAGCGCCGTCGACAAAGAATGGAACGCGCGCGTGCTCGTCGCGCACACCACCGGCGTCGGCGGGATGTACGACGAGACGCCTGAGGGTGAGACGTCGCTCCGCCTCGGCTTCGCGCACGCCGCAAAGGACGAGTACCTCCGCGACAAGCATCACGAGGCCGTCCACCTCACCGAGAAATACGCGCAGCGCGGCGTCTACATGCTCGTCACCGCGGCAGCGATCGGCATCGACGAGGTGCGCATGCGCGAGCGGATCCCGCTGCATGGCGGGATCGTGAAAGCGTTGCGCGATGCGCCGCACGAGCTGTTTCGCGGCTCACGCGAGCGGAAGCAATTCCTCCAGCTGCTCAAGCCGACCACTCTCGGTTTCGCCGAGACGGAACCGAAGCCGCTGCACTTCAAACGCGGCGAAGAGCTGCGTCCTCAGCACGCGATCCGCAGCGGCGAAAACGGCTTCTTCTCCGTCGCCAACGCCGACGCGCTCTATCGCGTGATGAAGGTCGCCTCGGTCAGTGAGCTCGGGCACGTGCTCGCCACCACCGGCCTCCTCGGCGACGATCCGAACGTGCCGTGGTTCGACAACGGCGTCTGCTACTACACCGAGACCGCGAACGCGAACCAGGTCTTCGATTTTCTCTATCAGCCGGTGCTGCTCGCCGCGCAGCTCAGCGGCGTCGATCCGATGGCGTTGCAGGATCTCGGTTCCGCGAAACATCAGGCCGAGCTGCACACGCTGTCGCTCCTCATCCTGCTGCATCGTCTCCGCACGCTCGACATCGATGCGCTCGAGGAGTACCCCTCGGCCTCATTCGACGCCCGCAAGTTCTTTCTCGAGAACTCGCGTCCGCTCACGTTCCGCGACGTCGAGCAGTGGGACGTCGCCACGCTCGCACTCGAGCTGCGGGCGCTCGTCGCCGCCGACAAGCCGGGACAACTGCTGCCGCTCAAGCCGCTCGTCGATGCGAACCAGTTCGGCGCGCGCGACGAAGCGCACATGGCGGTGCTGAAAGTCGTGCTCGATGCGGTGTTCGCCGTGACGTCGCTCGGCTCGCCGATCGTGATTGAAGACGACGACGGCACGCCGCTCGCGCGCACCGGCTACTGGATCGCGCCGCTCGGCGAAATCGTCACCGACGATGACGCGCTGCGCCGCCTGTTCGCTGAGGGCTACGGAAACGCAAAGCCTGGCGTGCCGTTCGAGGAGTACGTCGCCTTCCAGATGGCGGTGAACGGCTTCATCGATCTTCGTCCGCACGCGATCGCCTGCATTGTGAAGCTCGCGACCGAGCTCACTCCGGGTGCCGTCAAAACGCATCGCGATACCGACTCGCTGGCCGAGCATCTCGACTCGCTCGAGCCGTACTCCTTCTTCGCCACCTGCGGCCTGCTGGCGATCGTCTACCGGCTTCGCGCCCTCGGACGGATGCTCTCGCAGGCGCGTACCGACCTCGGCACGAATCAGGATTGGCTCTGGACCATGCTTCGCGACGCACGCGGCCACACGTACGTCGTCCCCGGCGTGGTGGAAGCGATGCGCATGATTTCCGAGGGGCAGGAAAAAACGACCGGCACCGAATGGCTCGACGGACTCTGGGGCTACGACCGCAGGCTCCCGGCCCAACGCATCGACGAAATCCTGCAGGCAGTGAGCCACGACAAGCAAAACTGACGCGTCCTGGCGACCAGCAACTCGCGACCCGAAAACGACCCCGCCGGCTGCACGGGCGGATAGATTGCTTCAATGGCCCGGCAGATGAACGTTCTGCGCCGGAACTGGCTGCTGCTCGGCTTCCTCCTCGCGCTGGCGATCGTGTTTGCGATCGTCGCGGTCTCGATCCGGAGTGCGGCCGAATCGGCGCAGGCGAGCCGTGCGGTGGCGCACACGCACGAGGTGATTGCGACATTGCGCGAGATCCTCGCGTATGTCGTCGAAGCGGAGACGGCGCAGCGCGCGTTCGTCATCACCGGCGTCGAAGAATACGCGGCTGAGTCGATCGAGCTCCGGCCTCGCATTGCCCGAGCGCTCGACCAGCTCGCGGCACTCGTTCAGGACAATCGAGTGCAGGTCGAGCGCGTGCAGACGCTGCGGCTCGCGATCGACGCCAAACTGCAGCACGTGCAGACGCTGCTCGAGACGCGGCAGCGGGAAGGGTTCGAGGCCGCGCGGGTGGTGGCGCTGTCAGGGCAAGGCCGCCTCCGCATGCGGCGCGTCGCCGGGATCATCAACACCATGACGGCGCACGAGCAGGCACTGCTTGCGAGGCGGCGCGCTGCATCCGAACTGGAGCTCCGGACCGCGCGCGCGTTCGTTTTCGCCGGCGGCGCGGTCGACATCCTGCTGCTCACCGCCGTCTTCATCTTTCTGCGGCGCGACGTCCGCCGGAGCAGCGAGCTGCGTCACGCGATGCAGGAGTCGCGCGATGCGGCCATTCGCGCCGCGGAGGTGCGGTCGCAGTTCCTCGCGAACATGAGCCACGAGATCCGGACGCCGATGAACGCCATCATCGGCATGAGCGGTCTGCTGCTCGACACGAAGCTCGACGACGACCAGCGCGATCTCGCCCGCACCGTCCGCACCAGCGCCGACGCGCTGCTCACCGTGATCAACGACGTGCTCGACTTTTCGAAGCTGGAAGCCGGCAAGCTGACCATCGAGGCGTACGACTTCGAGCTGCGCAGCTCGATCGAAGCGATCGTCGATCTCTTCGCGGAAACGGCGAACCAGAAGCGCGTCACGCTCGGCATCCTCTTCGATCACGACCTGCCGCGATTCGTGCGCGGCGATGCGGGGCGGATCCGGCAAGTGCTGACGAACCTGGTCGGAAACGCGATCAAGTTCACGGTCGAAGGCGACGTCATCATCGTCGTCGACGCGCGGGCCCGCAGCGGCGCCTCAATGACGGTGCGGTTCGCGGTGCATGACACCGGGATCGGAATCGCCACCGAGGTGCTGCCAAATTTGTTTCAGCCCTTCACGCAGGCCGATGCATCGACCACGCGCCGCTTCGGCGGCACCGGGCTCGGGCTCGCGATCTCGAAACAGATCGTCGAAAGCATGGGGGGCACGATCGGCGTCGAATCGACGATCGACCGCGGGTCGACGTTCTGGTTCGACATCCCGCTCGGCGAGGCGGCGTTCGACGAGGCCACGCGCGAGCATTCGTTGCTGTCGCTGCAGGACGCGCGCGTGCTGGTGGTCGACGATAACGCCACCAACCGCCGCATCGCGCTCCACAACCTCGCCGCCTGGAAAATGCGCACCGGTGAAGCGTCGAGTGGCGACGAAGCATTGAAGATGTTGCACGACGCGGCCGCGGAAGGCGCGCGGTACGACCTCGTGCTCACCGACATGCACCTGCCGCAGATGAACGGCGTCATGTTGTCGCGCCTCATCAAGTCCGACCGCGAGCTCGGCGCGACGCGCATCATCGTGCTCACGTCGATGGCGCAGAAGCTCGAGCAGTCGATCATGCGCGTCGTCGGCATCGACGAATGCCTCAGCAAGCCGGTCAAGCAATCGGCGCTATTCGACGCGATCGCGCGATCGCTTTCCGGCACGGTGCGCGAAGCGGCCGGCGAGATAGCGGCGGCACCCGCCGCCCGGCGCACCGACGTCCGCGTGTTGATCGCCGAAGACAACCCGGTGAACCAGAAAGTGGCCGTCCGGCAACTGCAGAAGCTCGGCTTCACGGCCGACGCGGTGTCGAATGGCATCGATGCCATCTCCGCGGTCGAGCGCGGCGAGTACGCGCTGGTGCTGATGGACATCCAGATGCCGGAGATGGACGGGCTCTCGGCATCGCGCGAGTTGCGGCAGCGCGGCGTGCAGATCCCGATCGTGGCGCTGACGGCGAACGCGCTGGCCGGCGACCGCGAGCTCTGCATCGCCGCCGGGATGGACGACTACCTCTCGAAGCCGATCGTCGAGACCGAGCTCGTGCGCGTGCTGCAGCGTTTCCTCCCCGCGCCTGCGGCGAGCCAGCTCGACGCCGACGTCGTGGCCGGATTGCGCGAGCTGGGCGACGACTTTTTTCGCGAGATCGCCGATCTCTATCTCGCCGACGCGCCGCTGCGCCTCGCCGAAATTCGTGAGGCCGCCGCGCGCAACGACGCCGCGGCCGCCGCAAGCGCGGCGCACGCGTTGAAAAGCAGTTCCGGAAACGTCGGCGCTGGAACGGTGCGCCAGGCCTGCGCCGACGTCGAAGCCGCGGGCCGTGAGGGCCGGATCGATCATGAAGCAATCGAAAGACTGGAAAATGCGTACAGCCGCGTTGCCGATGAGTTACGTTAGCGGAGTGATGGAACAGCTGTCGCGACGTTCGAGGCTGACGTGACCGCGCTGCAGGGGCGAGCGGTCGCGCTGATCGGACTGGACCGCGAGCAAATGCTCGCCGCCTCTTCCGCCATCGAAGCGGCCGGCGGCGACTGGCAGGCATTCGGGCGCCTTCCCGACGCGGTGAGGCTGCAGGGGATCGACGCGATCGTCTGCGCGGCCGCCGTCGCTCCGGCGCTTGCGGCCGCGGGCCTGCCGCTGCTCGTGGTCGGGCCGGCCGAGCTCGAGGTGCCGCACGACTTCGTGCTCGCACCCATTCGCGGCGAAGAGCTCGTCGTCCGTCTGCAGCGTCTGTCGGGCGTCGCACCCGCTCCGCGCGCGCGGTCGTCGGCCGCGCAGCCGGTCGTGCTGGCCGCCGACGATGATCCGACCACCACGGCCATCGTTCGCGCGGTCGTGACGCAGAACGCGATGACGTGTCACATCGCGCGTAATGGCGCCGAGGCGATCGACCTCGCACGCGCGCTCGTGCCGGACGCGATGGTGCTCGACGTCAACATGCCGTTCCGCGACGGATTCGAAGTCCTCAGCGCGCTGCGCGAAGATCCGCGCACCGCGGCCGTTCCCGTCCTCATGCTCACCTCGGTGCAGCAGGAAGCGGACGTGGTCAAAGGCTTCCGGCTCGGCGCCGACGATTACGTCCTCAAACCGTTCAACCCGATGGAGCTGCTGGCGCGCATCAAGCGCCTCGTACGGCGGGGCTGAACGTGTACGGCAACCGCTCCTCGATCTGGATCCGGACGCTGTTCGTCACGGTCATCTACGTCGCGCTGGTCTACTTCACCGAACGCGATCTGGTGCGGCGCTTCGAGAGCCGCGCACTCGCCGCGGCAGTCGCGTTCGTTCTCGTGCAGAGCGCCGCGATCGTGGCGATTCTCGGCGTGCTCCTCACGCGCCGCGCACTCGCGGAGAGCCGCATGCGGCGCTCCACGCTCGTCGCGGCAGAAGTGCACGACGCCGTCTCGCAGCATGCCGCGGGCGCCGATCGGCTGCGCGTCCTGCGCGGCCTGCCGCGGCGCGACGTCGTCAACGCCGTGGCGGCGTTTCTCGGCGCGACACGCGGCTCGATGCACGAGCGCGTCGCCGCGCTCGCACGCGACCTCGGCATCACGCCATCCGACGCCCGCGTGCTCGAGCACGCATCCGCGGTCTCGCTGTACGAGCGGGCGCTGCTCGCCGCGCGATTGCAGCCGCGCGCGGCCGAACTGGCCGCGGGCGAGATCCCTCGTGCACTCGCGATCGGTGACGAACGGCAATCGATCGCCGCGCTCGACCTGATGCGCACCTGGCGGCGTGCGCTCGACGTGAAAGGGCTCGACTACGCTCTCGCGCATCCGTCGCACGAGGTGCGTGCGCGCGCGTTCGCGGTGATGCCGTACGTGCGTCCCTCGCATGCCGAACGGATCGCGGACGGACTGCGCGACGCGTCGCCGCACGTGCGCATCGCGGCCGCGCAGGCCGCCGCAAAGTTGCAATTCACCGATGCCGTTCCGGCGCTCGAGGCAGCGCTCGGCGACGAGCATCGCGAGGTCGCCGTCGCCGCCGCGTTCGCGCTCGCCGCCACGCCCGAAGGCCTCGCGCGCCTGCAGGACGCCGCCGGCGACGCCATCGCGTTCGAAGCGCTCGAGAAAGCGACCATCGGGAGGCTGGAGCTCGCGTGACCGCGTTTCTCTACGTCTTCAATCTCGTCGAAGCGTTCCTCATCGTCTATGTCGGCGCGATCAACCTCATTTACTTTCTGCTGATCCTCATCGGCTTCTTCGCGCTGCGTCGCGAGCGCGAGATTTCGAACGAAGAGCGCGAGGCGTTGCTCCGCTCGCCGCTCCTGCCGCCGGTGGCCGTGCTCGCACCGGCGTACAACGAATCGGCGACCTGCCGCGAGAGCGTCCGCGCGATGCTCAACCTCCGTTATCCCGCGCACGAAGTGATCGTCATCAACGACGGCTCGAAAGACGACACGCTCGCGGTGCTGATCGACGAATTCAAGCTCTATCGCAGCGCGCGAAGGCCGGACGGCAACCTGCAGTGCAAGCCGATCCGCGCCATTTACGAATCGCGCGAACCGATCCGCCTCGTCGTCATCGACAAGGAAAACGGCGGCAAAGCCGACTCGCTGAATGCCGGAATCAACGTCGCACGCGCGCCGCTCGTCTGCGCCGTCGATTCCGATTCACTGCTCGAAAGCGACGCCTTGCTCTACGTCGTCGAGCCGTTCCTGCGCGACGAATCGACCCTCGCCGCCGGCGGCATCATTCGCGTCGTGAACGGCTGCAAAGTCGCCGGCGGACACGTCACCGAAGTGCGCGCCCCGCGGCGGATGATTCCGCTCTTTCAGACTGTCGAATACCTGCGCGCATTTCTCGGCGGCCGCGTCGCCTTCACCTTTCTCGAGTCGCTGCTGATCATCTCCGGCGCCTTCGGCGTGTTCCGCCGCGATGCCGTCCTCGAAGCGGGCGGCTATCTCACGTCGACCGTCGGCGAAGACATGGAGCTGATCGTCCGGCTGCATCGCGTCTGGCGCGAAGCGCATCGGCCGTACCGGATCGTCTTCGTGCCGGAACCGGTCTGCTGGACCGAGGTGCCGGAGACGCTGAACGTACTGCAACGCCAGCGCAACCGGTGGCAGCGCGGCACGGTCGACGCGCTCGGCATCCACAAGAAGATGATGCTCAATCCGCGCTACGGCGTGGTCGGCCTCTTCGCGTTGCCGTACTTTCTCTTGTTCGAAATGCTCGGGCCGGCCATCGAGCTGCTCGGCTATTTCGTGACGATCGCCGGCTGGGCTCTAGGGTTCATTTCCGGCGAGATCGCGATGCTGTTCTTCGTCGTCTCGATCCTGTTCGGCATCCTGCTGTCGATGAGCTCCGTCGTGCTCGAAGAGCTCACCCGGCGCCGCTATCCAGGTGTAGCCGACATCGCGCGGCTGTTCGTCGCGGCGGTGGTCGAGAACTTCGGCTTCCGCCAATTGCTCACCATCTGGCGCACGCGCGGCCTCATCGACGGACTCCGCGGAAAGCAGGGATGGGGAGCGATGGAGCGGCGCGGTTTTCGAAAGGTGTGATGACGATGAAACGATTGCTGTGCGTGCTGCTCTTCGTCGCGTCGCTGCCGCTGTTCGGGCAGGAGGATCCGGTGGCGCGTGCCCGCGCGCTCGCCACGGCGGGACAACGCGACGAAGCGATGCGGCTGCTCGAGACGCGGCTCGCCGCGAGCCCGGCCGATCTCGACGCGCGGACGTTGTACGGAACGATCCTTTCGTGGAACGGCGAATACGCCCGCGCACGCACGGAGCTCGAACGGGTGCTCGCCGCCGATCCCGATAACGCCGATGCCCGTCTCGCGCTCACGAACGTGGAGCGCTGGTCTCGCACGCAGGCGCCGGCGCGCGAGGCATCGGTCGGTGTCGAGTACGAAGAGCTGGCGGCCGGCGATTGGCTGCAGGTCCACGCCGCCGCGAAGTTCGGAACGTTCGTCGTGCGCGGCTCGCACGCGGATCGCGGTGAGCTCGACGATCAGCAGGTCGAGGTCGAGCTCTACCCGCGCATCACGCCGCGCTCGTACGCGTACGTGACCGGCGCCGTCTCGTCGGACGGCGCGCTCTATCCCGACTGGCGCGTCGGCGGCGAGTACTTTTTCGGCTTCGGCAACGGGTTCGAAGCGTCTGCCGGGTATCGTCATCTCGCGTTCGACGACGCGGTCGATCTCTTCACCGCCTCGCTCGGCAAGTACGCCGGCAACTGGCTGTTTCAGGCGCGCACGTATGCGAACGACGGCGACTTTGCCTGGCAAGGCGTCGCGCGGCGTTACCTCGGCGAAGAAGGTGCGTACGTCGGGCTGCGCGCGGGGACGGCGCGCGACGAGATCCGCTCCGGCCTCGATGTCATTGCGCTCGACGAGCGTGAGATCGCCGCCGAAGCCTTGTGGATCGTGCAGTCGCGCTGGACGCTGGGCGGACGCGCGGGCGTCGCCACCCGCAACGGCGACAATCGCGCGCTGGCGGCGTTCACGCTCGGTCTGCGCTACTGAGGTAACGCATCACCAGTTCGCGGAGCTGCGCGGGATTGATCGGCTTGGCGAGGTATGCGTCGACCGCGAAATCGCGAAACGCCTCGTGCTTGTAGCGCGGGTCTTTGTAGACCGAGGTGATGACGATGATCTTCGTCGCCGGACGCTCCGCCTTGATGATGCGCGCCATATCGCGGCCGTCGCGGCGCGGCATGAGCGCATCGGTGATGATCAGCTCCGGCCGGTGCTCGCGCGCGAGCGCCAGCCCTTCTTCGCCGTCAGCGGCGACGATGACGCCGAAGCCGATCGCCTGAATGACGCGCGTCGCGATCGCGCGCCCGGTGGCATCGTCGTCGGCGAAGAGCACCAGCGGCCGCTTCAGCTCCGACTGCTGCGCCGCCGGCTCGGGCGCGCTGCGGCGGCGCTGACGCAATTCCGAAGGAACGTCGCGCCAGAAGGCGTCGAGCTTTTTCTGGTTGTTGCAAAAGCAGGCGGCGCAGTTCGGACAGCGCACGCTGCGCATCGGTTGCAGGCAATTGCAATCCTGCGCTTTTTCCGCATCGAACGGTTTGCCGCAGGAGCTGCAATCGACGCGGTACATACGCTCACATTTTGGCGGCGTTGTTGTCCGTGGGCGTGATGACTTTCCCGTGGCCTTTCATCTCCTCGGGATAGCCGGTCGCGCTGGTGGTCATGCTGCCGTCCGCCCGCTCGGTCGGCCCGAAGCCGCCGCCCATCTGCCGCCGCCACCGTCCCCACACTGCCATGAGCACGGCAAATCCGACGAACAGTGCCATCAGCCCTATGAACATTCCGGTCATGCCCTGGTTCAGATCACCGATCGTGCCATCTCCTCCGTGCCTGACCTCGCCAGCCTGACGCTGGCCGCGCTGCGCGCCGGCTCGTGGCGTGCTACCCTCGGCTTCAAGGTCATGAGCGTCCGGTCCCGTTTTCTCGTCCTCCTTCTCCTCGTCCTCACCTTCTCATTTGCAGCCAGCGCCGACCGCCGGCGAGCAGTGCGCGCGCGTACTTCCGATTGCACGTTCTCGCTCTCGGCCGCATTTCCCGATCCCATTCCGCCCGGCGGCATGATGCGCGGCACGGTCAATGTGACCGGCTCGGCCCCCCAATGCACCGACTGGGCGGCGTACTCCGACGTCTCCTGGGTGACGATCGAGCAGAGCGGCAGCACGGCGCTCGTGACGGTGCTGCCGAACGAAACCGTAGAAGTGCGCATGGCGCGCATCCGCGTTGCCGGCGTGACGTTCCAGATCACGCAGCTGCAGAAAGAAGACAGCGGCCCGATCTCACCGCCGACGCCGACGAACCTGCTGGCGAACGCGACGTTCGATCTCGACCTGCGCGCGTGGGGCTGGCTGGACCGCTTTCCGAACGGCAGCGGCGACGCAACCTGGTCGAATCTCGATGCGAACGCGAACGTTTCCTCCGGCTCGATGCGCCTGCGCGACGATCTGGCCAGCGGTCCCGCGTTTCAGCAATTGCAGTGCATCAACGTGAACGGCTCGGCCACGTACGAATTCGGCGCCGCCGTGCGGTCCGCCTCGCGCAATGGTGCCCGTCCGGTGTTTGCGCTGGTCGAATACGACGCTCCGAATTGCGCCGGCAATTACCCGAACCGCTATCCCGTATACGACACCCGCGTCGCCACCGCGAACGTCTGGGAACGCCGCAATTACACGCACACCATCGCCCCCACCGCGCAAAGCCTGAGCCTCATCCTCGGCGGCTGGGCCCGCGAAACCGGCGTGCAGGAAGTCTGGTTCGACGACACCTACCTGCGAGTCGCGACACAGTGAGTTCTTTCAGCGCGGCGAATTTCGCCTGACTCAGCATAAAACCGTAACTGGTGGAGCGG
>DASVUA010000685.1:0-2168 GCA_036387295.1 Thermoanaerobaculia bacterium
CGCCGCCGCCAGCGCCGATTTCCAGCCTGGCAGCGGTACGGTCACCTTCGAACCCGCCGACTACAGCAAGACGATCTCCGTCGCGACCTTGGACGACATCGCCGATGAGGGTGAGGAGGCGATGTACGTCGATCTTTCGGGTCCGACCAGCGGTGCGGTGATCTCCAGAGCTCGCGGTGTGGGCACCATCTGGAGCGAGGACGCGCCCCCACCGCCTCCTCCGGCCAGCCAAGCTCCGACACCGCAGGGCGAGACCGTCTCCACCGCGCGTTGCGGAGAGGGCGTGGTGGTCGATGTGCTGGCGAACGACACCGACCCGGACGGCAACTACCCGCTGAACCTGAGCCGCATCGAGTCCATCTCGGCCGGCTTCGCCACGATCGAGGATCTCACCAATATCCGGTTCACGCCCGGCCAGGCGACCGGCACGGCGCAGGTTAGATACCTGGTTGTCGACAGCACGGGCGTGACCGCAGCCGCGACGCTGTTCGTGACCCTCACCGGTGGCACGGGGCCTTGCCAGTGAGCCGTCCTACCAACCCTAAAAACTCAGGAGTTCGCGCCATGCGCTTCCGTCATATGATCACCGCCCTGTGCGGCGTTTCGACCTGCATCACCGGCGTGACCCGGGTCGAAGCGCAGCAGCCCGACAAGCTTCCCCAAATCTACACGATGACACCGACCGGGGTGAATCTGCAGAGTGGCACATTCATGCGGTCCAAGACGGACCTGACGATCAGCTCACTCAGCTTTGTGCGCTCCTGGGAAGCGCAGTCCCCTGACCCTCACAAGACCCTCTCCGCGAATTGGACGCACAACTTCCTGCTCGGCGCCAAGGTCGAGGGCAACAACGGCATGACCGTATTCGCCGACGGAAAGACATACCAGTTCCGCGTCAACCCGCAGGGTGTCTGGCAGCCGTGGAACATCGACCAGTTCAACAACAACGGCATGGGTGCCGAGCTGACAGGCACGATCAACGGTCCGCTCACCTTCCGCAATCAAAGCGGCGACGTCCACACCATCAATGCCAGCCGGCGTACGACGCGCATCGATCTGGCTGACGGAACGCGTGTCGACCTCGGCTATGATAGCTCAAACCGGCTTCGAACCGTAATCAGCAACCGGGGTGACGCGATCGTACTCGACTACAACACGGGCGGCAATCTCCAGACGGCGTGCGGCTATAACATAGCCGATGCTTATGTTGGAGCCGCCACGACCTGTGCCGCGTCGAGCTTGAAGGTGAGCTACGCCTACTCGGCCGCAACAAATCCGTTACTTACGAGCGTTACGGACCTGAGCGGAACGACGACATCATTCAGGTACGAAGGTAATAGCCTCACCTGCATCACCGTGCCCGGCACGCAAACGTGCGAGGTGACCAACTTCTACGGGCCGCAGGGTGACGAGAGCCCCGTGCTCACATTGCCCAACCAGGTCCGACGCCAGGTGATGGCGACGGGGGAACAGTGGACGTTCTTCTATCTCAACCAGAATTTGAACGAGATGCCGCGGCAGCCCGGTCAGGTGTACCACAGCAGCGCCGAGGCGACTGATCCCATGGGGAACACGATTTCGGCCGAGTATGAGAACGGGCAAGTCAAGCGCCTCTACACGCCGGACGGCGGCTTTTACGAGTGGAACGGCCTTTACCTGAAAAGCTTCACGACATTTGGCGGGAAGAAGCAGGTTCTCGGCTACGACCGTCGTGGAAACGTGCTCACGTCGCGGCGCGTCGGCCCGGGCGAGGCGGACATCACGTCGGCGACCGGCTACCCGGACGACAATAGCGGCTTTTTGCCGACCGGCTGCTCGGCGACGAGTCAGAAGCTCTGCAACAAGCCGATGTACCGGATCGCGCCGAACGGGTTGGTTGGCACGAACGTGTCGATCGAGAACAACCCGTACCGGACCGACTACACCTACGCGCCCGAGCACGGGATGGTGTTGAGCGAGACCGGCCCCGCGGTGAACGGCGTGCGCCCGCAGAAGCGCTATCGCTACGAACAGCGCTACGCAGGGATCAGGAACAGCGCGGGCGCGATCGTTCAGGCGGCCAGCCCCGTGTGGCTGCTCGTGGAGGAAGCGATGTGCAAGACGGGCGCGGCGCCCGCGTGTGTGGGCACCGCTGACGAGGTCCGGACCCTATACGAGTACGGGGCGTC
>DASVUA010000686.1:0-5977 GCA_036387295.1 Thermoanaerobaculia bacterium
ATCCATGGATTGTAGGCATCGGTGCCGGTCGCGCGGATCACGACAAAGTCACCGCCGCCTGACTTGCCGATCATCCATTGAAACGCCGCCGCGACGTCCGACCCGCCGCCCATCAGCACCGTGCCGGCGCTGGTGGTGGTCGTGACGTCCGCGGAACTGCCGGTGACGTAATACTCGTAAGCAGGCTTGCCTGCGAAAAGGGGAAGGGCGATGAGGGACACGAGAAGCCCGGCCATGACGTGACGCATGTTGTTCCTCCTGATGGAAGAATGGAAACACACATCGACGTCCCAGTGTGAAGATTCGTGACGATGGTCGTCACGTCGACCTGCGCGCGCCAGCCGCGCCGCGCGGCAGCGCGATCACCACCCACTCCTTCATCGCCGTCGTGCTCATCAGTCCCGCCGCGCCGTAAGACGCGCGGCGGTGGCACCCGCCCTGCTACCTCTTCCGTAAACGTCTCGCGCGGTGGCGCGCGACGACGAGGAGGAGAGAGATGAGCTCGAACGATCAGAACGACAGTGGCAACAGCGGGAACGTGCAGCGCGCGAATCCGGACAACGCGGCGACGGACACGAATCTCGCGGCACAGC
This sequence comes from Thermoanaerobaculia bacterium, assembly GCA_036387295.1. GTDB lineage: Bacteria > Acidobacteriota > Thermoanaerobaculia > Gp7-AA8 > Gp7-AA8 > QHVT01. Next base: position 594 of record DASVUA010000686.1, read on the forward strand.
AGGATCAGGTGAGGGCGAATCGCGACGCGCTGCAGGAGCAGGAGCGCCGCGTCGACGCTTCCGTTTCGTCCGAGACCCGCGACACGCCGGTGCAGCCGATGGGCGATACGAATCGCGACAACGCCGATCGCCAGGATCAGATGAAGGCGGATCACGACGCGCTGCAGGAGCAGGCGCGCCGCGTCGACGCGTCGATGCCGGCGAACGGCGAGGCCGCCACCGATCCCGACGCCGCGGCGATGCAGGACCGCGTCAAGGCCGACCACGACCAGATGCAGGAGGCTTCGCGCCGCATCCAGGCGTCGGTTCCCGCCGAGGTCCGCGACACCCCGGTGCAGCCCGCCGACACGTCCCGCGACGACGACTCGCGCCGCCACTGAACCGCACCCGCAGCGCGCACCGCCTCTCCGCAGGCGCTGCGCGCTGCAAACGCGATTCGAGCAGCGCACGAGAGTGCGCAGTGCGCGTATTTCTGTCGACACCCTTGTCATCCTGAGCCCCGCAGAGGGCGAAGGATCTTCCCCGTCTCGCGGCACGCACCGCGCTCAGTATTGTTCGTGAGTGTCCACTACGTTCTCCAGCGCTTCGCCGGCGCGGAAGCGGCGGAGGTTTTCGATGAAGAACTGCATGGCTCGGGTGTGGGAGTCGCTGGTGCGGTCGGCGGTGTGGGGGGAGATCAGGACGTTGTCGAGCTGCCACAGTGGGTGATCCGGCGCGAGCGGTTCTCGCTCGAACACGTCGAGGGCGGCGCCGCGGATGCGGTTCTGCTGCAGCGCTTCGATGAGCGCTTCTTCGTCGACGGTCTTTCCTCGTCCCACATTGATGCAGACGGCGGACGGTTTCATGAGCGCAATGCGCTGGCGCGACAGCAAACGCAATGTGCGCGGCGTCAGCGGCGCCGACATCACGACGTAATCCGATTGTGCGATGGCCTCGTCGATGGTCGGTTCGCCGAACGCCTGGCGCCGGCCCACTCCAATGACGCGCATGCCGAGAGCCGTAGCGCGGGCGCCGACGGCCCGCCCGATGCCGCCGTAGCCGATGATTCCGGCCGTCTGGCCGGCCAGACGCTCGACGGTGTATGGCTCCCATCTCCGCGCGTCCTGATTGCGCACCAGGCGGCGCAGGTCTTTGGCGAACCAGAGCATCGCCGCGATTGCGAATTCGCCCAGCGCGTCGGCGTACAGGCCGCGCGAATTCGTCACCACCTTGCTGCTGCGGCGGAGCAGATCGAACGGCAGAAACTCCACGCCGGCCGCGAGCGTGTGAATCCAGCGCGTCTTCGCGAGTTGCGGCCAGAGATCGACGAGCAGCGAACCGAAGCGCGGCGCGATCACCATCGCCTCGCACCCGGTGGCGTGAGGACGCAGCGTTTCGGGCTCGGTACCGACGATCAGCTCGACGTCGGGAGCTTCGCGCCGCAACAGCTCCAGCGGCGCAAAATCGGGCGGCGCGATGACGAGCAAACGCATCGAGGGGAGCATAACGCGAGGCTGCCGGTGCACGCGATCTGCTCGCGCGCACCGGCGTCCCGCATCACGCAGCGATCGTCATGACGCTTCCGCTTCGCTGATCCGTCCCGTGTGGGCCGATCCCCAGTCGACTCTGCGCGTGGCGTACATCACCAGCGCGAGGATGAGGAAGAGGCCGATGGAGCCCATGAGCAGCGCCCAGTCTTCGAGCTGCAGCAGCACGTACAGATAGCCGTACAGCAGCGCGAGCACGCCGGTGAGGCCGAGCACGCGCAGACGGCTCTGCAGCAACGCGGCGCTGTACGCGGAGATCAGTGCGACCGTGGCCGCCGAGCCGATGGCGTATGCAATGCCGAAGGTCGCATGCTCGGAGATGCTGAGCAGCAGCAGGTAGAAGAGGCAGAGCGCGCCGCCGACGAGAAAGTATTGCACCGGATGCAATGTCACGGGACTGAGCAATTCGTACAGGAAAAACGTCAGGAACGTGAGCATGATGAACAGCACGCCGTATTTGATGGAACGTTCGGCCTTCTGATAGTGGCCGACCGGCGAAAAGAGTCCGACGCCGAACGCCGATGCCGCAACGGAATTGAACGCGTTTCTTTCCTCGTCGCCGCGGTCGCGCCACTGTTGCGGATAGCTGCGCGCGAGCGACGACACGTTCCACCGCGCCTTGAAGCCCGATTGCGTAACGGTTCGCGACTCCGGCAGATACGCGCCGCTGAAACTCGGATCCGCCCACGCTGATTCGAGCTCCACGATCGTTTCGCCGCCCAGCGGAAGGAAGCTGATTTCTTCGCTGCCATTGAGACGGAGGTCGAAGGAGAACGGATATTCGAGCGTCTCGGCGGAGATCGGAACCGGCGCATTGAGGCCGGTGGTCCAGAGGCGCGCGTCGCCGGTGCCGCCCGAGAATTTCACGTCGCTGCCGCGCCACTTGATGGCGGGATTTCCGCCGATGCCGCGCAGGTCGGTGATCCCGATCGTGATCACCGCTTCGTTCCACAGCACGTCGGCCGGCGGGATGTTCCACATCGAGAGATCGGGGCGGGTGAACGTCCCCTCGACGCCGAGGTGAGCGCGATAGAGGACCGTGTCATAGATGCCGCGCTGGCGGCGGTCGGGATGGAGGCGGCCGCTGGTTTTGAGGCGCGCCGGGAGAAATCGAGCGCGCTCCTTCATCACCGCCGGCTTGCCGTTCACGTCGATGTAGCGGACGTAAAACGGCACGACCAGCACCGGACCGCCGACGATCTGGCGCTGGCCCCAGCTCGAGGCGATCTCGGATCTCACGTTGGCCGCGCGCTGTGCGCGTTCGTTGACCAGGCCGCCGATCATGGCGAGGCCGAGCGTCAGCACGAGCGCCAGCGCGCCGAGGATGATCAGCTCCACGATGGCCGGATAGCGCAAGCGGCGGGCGGGGGGAGCAGCAGTGTCGTTGTTGAACAGTGTCATGAATCCTCCTTTGTCTGCCGTACACATTGCGGCGCGCACGTTTCGCGGCGGCGAAGCTGCTGAGGCGTTTCGGAGGAGATTCGTGGCGATTTCGTGGCAGGCGCGATCGCACCTCTTTTCTGAAGTAGATTCGCCGCATGAGCAATGCAGCCGGAGCACTGGTGGCGTTCGTCGACGACGAAGAAAGCCTCCGCACGACCGTGGCGATGGCGCTGCAGCGCGACGGCTTCCGCGTCGAAACGTTCGCCGACGGTATGGAAGCGCTGACGCGATTCGAGCGCGCGCTGCCCGATCTCGCCATCCTCGACGTGATCATGCCGCGCCTCGACGGGCTCGAGCTCTGCCGCCGTCTGCGCGCGCGGAGCGAGCATCTGCCGATCCTGATTCTGTCGTCGAAAGACGAAGAGCTCGACCGCGTGCTCGGCCTCGAGCTCGGCGCGGATGACTACCTCTGCAAACCGTTCGCGCTGCGCGAGCTGCTCGCGCGAGTGAAAGCGCTCTTGCGCAGGTCGCGTGTGCGGCAGCAGCCGGAAGGGGAAGAGGAAGAGCAGATCGTCGAATCGGGCCACTTGCGTGTCGACCTGCGCCGCTTCGACGCGCGCTGGCACGGACAGCCGTTGCAGCTCACGCTCACCGAGTTCGCGCTGCTCGAAGCGCTGGCTCGGCGGCCGGGGGTCGTCAAGTCGCGCGCGCAGCTGCTCCGCGACGCCTATCCGCACGACGTGCACGTGGCCGAGCGCACCATCGACACGCATGTGAAGCGGCTGCGCAAGAAGCTGACGGACGCGCATCCCGATGACCCGATCGACACGGTCCACGGCCTCGGATACCGCTTCAAGGTGTGATTCCGATGCGACGTTTTCTCTCGCCCATCGTCGTGCGCCTGTTGCTCTTCAACGTGCTGCTCGTCTTTCTGCCGGTCGCGGGACTCTTCTCTCTGCGCACGCTCGAGCGGCAGCTGCTCGATCTGCAGGAGCGCTCGATGGTGCAGCAGGGGAGGCTCGTCGCCGCGGCGTTGTCTGCCGATCCGAACGGCCTTCGCGCAGAGACGGCACGCGGCCTCATTCAACGGCTGGCGGGGCAATCGGAATCGCGCATCCGCATCATCGATCGCTCGGCGAACGTGATCGCCGACTCCGCGGTGCGCGGCACACCGCCGGCCGATGTGGAGCGTGCGGCGCCGCGCGTGCGAACCGCGTCGCGCAACAGTCCGCTGTATCGCACCGGCGCAAAGGCCTATCGCCTGCTCGCCGCGATTCGTGGGTTTCTGACGGGCGAGTATGCGTCGATCCCGTCGGAGGCGCCGGGCGACGTCACGCCGCGCGACGTCATCGATCGCGCGCTCGGCGGACGCTACGGCGCGACGGTGCGCGAGAGCGCGGGACAACGTTCGCTGACGCTCTACAGCGCCTTGCCGGTGCGCGCGGTGCCGAGCGGCGAGATCGCCGGCGTGGTCATGGTGTCGCAGTCGACCTCGCGCATTCTGCGCGCGCTATGGCGCGTGCGGCTCGACCTCGTCGAAGTGTTCGTGCTGTCGGTGGCGGTGGCGGTCGTGCTGAGCCTCATCGTCTCGGCGACGATCGCCCGTCCGCTGATCCGGCTGCGCAACGAGGCAGACGAGCTGCTCGATCATCGCGGGCGGTTGCGCAGAACCTTCGGCGGCTCGAAACGGCGAGACGAGATCGGCGATCTCACGCGCGCACTCGAACGGCTGACCGGCCGCCTGGAACGGCATCTGTTGTTCGTCGAAAGCTTTTCGGCCGATGTGTCGCACGAGTTCAAGAATCCGCTCGCGTCGATCCGGAACGCGGCGGAGCTGCTCGCGCAGACCGACGACCTCGGGCAACGCGATCAACTTGCGGCGACGATCGACAAAGAGGTCGCGCGGCTCAGCCGTCTGCTGAGCGGTGTGCGCGAGCTGTCGAAGGTCGATGCGGCGGTGGATCTCGAAGCGGCGACCAGCGTCGATGTGCGGTCGCTCCTGTCCGAGCTGGCGCAGGCGTACGCGAACGTCGATCTCGCCCTTCCCTCGCACCCGGTGCTCGTCACCGCGTCGGAAGATCGTCTGGTGCAGGCGTTCCGCAATGTGCTCGATAACGCGGTGAGTTTTTCGCCCGGCGGCGCGCGCGTGCGCGTTTCCCTCGGCGAGAGCGACGGCGTGGCGGTGGTGCGCATCGACGACGCCGGCCCCGGCATCCCGCCCGAACATCTCGAGCGCATCTTCGACCGCTTTTTTTCTTTCCGCCCACAGGAGGAGACCCGCCGCAATCACGACGGCCTCGGACTCGCCATCGCCCGCTCCATCGCCGAAGCCTACGGCGGCACGATCCGCGCGTCGAATCGCGACCCCCACGGCGCCCGCATCGAAATGCGTCTGCCGGTGACACGCACGTGAGATGAGGCGCGCCGCTCGAACGACATCAAGTGGAGCGGCGGGCTTTAGCCCGCCGAGCAATC
>DASVUA010000687.1:0-3155 GCA_036387295.1 Thermoanaerobaculia bacterium
AGCCACCGCCGCCGAACGTGATTCCGCGTCCGCCGCCCATGAACATCAGCGGCAGCCAGCATCCGCCGCAACCGCTGCTGCGATGACGATAGCCGCGGCGCCTGCCGGAGAACATCGGCGCGAGCACGAAGAACGCCATGAAGAGGATGAAGATCACGAACGTGATGCTGACGTCCTCACCCTCTGCCTGCTGCCCCTGACCGCTGCCGCGCGGCTGCAACGGGTCGACGGGAGCCTCGCCTTTGCTGATGCGCGTCATCAGCTCGTTCGTCGCGGCAGTGAGTCCCGCGGCGTACTGCTGTTGCTGGAACGACGGCGCGATCTGCTCGCGGATGACGCGCGACGACACCGCGTCGGTGATCGTTCCCTCGAGCCCGTAGCCGACCTCGATGCGGATCTTCTGTTCCTTCACGAAGACGAACAGCACGAGACCGTTGTCGTACTTTTTCTGCCCCACCTTCCACCGCTCCACCGCCCGAATCGTGAAGTCCTCGAGAGACTCCTGTTCGAGCGAGGGAAAGATGTAGACGATGAGCTGCGCGCCGCTGGTCTGCTCGAAGTCCGACAGCCTGCGGTTCAGCAGGTCGGCTTCGGTGCCGCCCAGAATGCCGGCGCGATCCGTCACCCACTGCGTAGGTGGCGGAGGGACGTCGAGCGCCAAGGCGGAAAAAGAGATGAGAAGAGCGCAGATGAACAGCGCTCTTCTCATTTAGCGGGTCGCCGTTGTTGCAGTCGCGGGAGTGCCGAAGTTGAAGTCGACCTGTGGCGCCTGGCTGCTGCCGGCGGCGCCGCGGAAGTAAGCCTTCTGCTTGAAGCCGCTCATGCTCGCCACCATGCTCGCCGGGAATCGGCGAACGGCCGCGTTGTAATCCTTGGCCTTCTCGTTGTAGCGGACACGCTCGACACCAATGCGATTTTCCGTTCCTTCGAGCTGCGACTGAAGCTCGAGGAAGTTCTGATTCGAGCGCAGCTCAGGATAGCGCTCGACCACGACGAGCAGGCGTGAGAGCGCATTGCTCAGTCCCTGCTGCGCGGCGGCGAACTGCTCCATCTGGTTCGGATCGCCCGTGATGCCCGCGGCAGCGCCGGGAGGGCCCGCCGGAGCGGCGACCTGGCCGACGCGCGCACGCGCATTGACGACCGCTTCGAGCGTGGACTTCTCGAAATTCGCGGCACCCTGAACCGTGCGCACGAGATTCGGGATGAGGTCGAATCGCCGCTGATACTGGCTTTCGACCTGCGCCCACTGACTGTTGACCTCTTCGTCCAGGCCGACGAGGTTGTTGCGGACGCTGACGAAGTATCCGCCGCCGATCAGCAACGCGAGAACGAGTGCACCGACGCAACCCAACAGACCGACGTTACGCATCATCAATACTCTTCTTCTTCCTCGTCCACTTCCTCGTCGCGCTCGTCGGCGGCGGGAGTGAACGCTTCTTCTTCATCACCTTCGGCATTCTCAGCCGGTGCTGCAGGTGTGAAGTCATCATCGTCCACCGGATCCTCGACGACACGGCCGCGGCGCGGCGCGGTGTAAACCGGTGCCTCGTCGGCGTCGCGTTGATCGGCGCCGCACTTCGGACAGAGAGGAACGGGCTTGCCGAGATCGTAGAACTTCGTGTGGCAGCTGTAGCAGGTGTACTTTTTTCCCAGCTCAGGCATTGTGTTTCCGGATCCCTTCTCAAAAAGCGGCGGAACGTTAACACAAAAAACTGAAGGACAGGCAATTGCGCCTGTCCTTCGAAAAACGGCCGTTTTTTTGTACGTCAATCGCCCTTTGGATTTGCGTGCGCGGCGCGCGTGCCGGCGCTGTTCTCGCGGAACTCGCCGTTGTCGCGAACCGCGGCGGCCATCGTCGAGAGCTTCTGCGCTTCGGGGAAGAGCTGGAGTGCGCGCTCGACCTGCGCATCGCCTTCGAGACGGTACGGATACGAAGCGTCGAAACCGAACTTCGCCGCAACGATCTCCGCTTTCAGCGCGCGCTCGACAAACTTGCGATCGACGTCGTTCGCCAATGCCGCGCGAATGTCTGCTTCCGGCGCAACGTCGGCCTGCGACGCATGCCGCACCAGCTCTTCCATCATCGCCGGCGTGACTTTCACATCGACGGTGAGGTCGGGATGCTTGGCCGCGTATTCGACCGCGTAGTTGAAGATGCCGCTGCGCACTTCGAGCAGCTGCGTCGTGCGTGCGAGCTTCGGCTGCTTCACGATGACGTCGGGCGTGATGCCGCCGCCGCCATAGACGACGCGGCCGGTGTCGGTCTTGAACTGCTCGCGCTGTGCGAGCGGAACTTCCGGACCGTTCTCCGCTTCGTCGGCCATGTAGTAGTCGTACATCGAGGTGTAGTCGCGCTGAATGTTGCGGCCGGCAGGGGTGAAGTACTTCGACGTGGTGAGGGCGAGACCGGCGCCGTACTGCAGCGTGTAGACGCTCTGCACGAGGCCTTTGCCCCAGCTCGTTTCACCGACCACGAGACCGCGGTCGTGATCCTGCACCGCGCCGGCGACGATCTCCGAGGCCGATGCGCTGCCGCGATTCACGAGCACCACGAGCGGCGCGTCGTATTTCACATGCTTGCCCGGCGCGAGGAACTCCTGCGCCGAATCAGGCGTGCGGCCTTTCGTGTAGACGACCATCTGCCCCTTCTCGAGGAAGTGATCGGACACGCCGACGGCGGCGTCGAGCAGGCCGCCCGGATTCATCCGGAGGTCGAGCACGAGCTGCTGCATCCCTTCGGTCTTGAGACGCGTGATGGCGTCGTCGAGCTCGCGGACGGTGGTCGAGGTGAAGTCTTTGATGCGAATGTAGCCGACGCCCGGACGGAGCATCAGTACGTTCGAGATCGAGTTGGTCGGAATTGCGGCGCGGGTGATGGTGAGCGGAATCGGCTCTTTCATCCCGACGCGTTTGATCGTGATGCGAACCGTCGTTCCCTTCGGTCCTTTGAGGCGCTTGACGACGTCGTCGAGCGCGAGCTCGTCGGTCGACACGCCCTCAACCTCCGCAATCACGTCGCCGGCGCGAATGCCGAGGCGCGCGGCAGGCGTCCCTTCGAGCGGCGTGATCACGGTGACCTGATCGTTCCGCTTCGTGACGAGGATGCCGAGGCCGTAGAACGTGCCTTTCTGGCGATCCTGCATGTCCGCGTACTC
>DASVUA010000688.1:0-1912 GCA_036387295.1 Thermoanaerobaculia bacterium
TGGAGCGGCGGGCTTTAGCCCGCCGAACGATCAACGGCCGGCGGGCTGAAGCCCGCTCCACCATGCGCGCGATGATTCGCGTGAACCCGCGTACGATGCGCGGCGTGACGTTCGTTCGTGCATTGCGGCACCTCGCCGTCGTCGAGGGGATTTCGACGCTCGTGCTGTTCGGCATTGCCATGCCGCTCAAGTATTTTGCGGGGATACCGATGGCGGTGCGGGTGGTCGGGTCGGTACATGGAGCGCTGTTTGTCGCGCTCGTGATCATGCTGCTGGTGGCGATCCGGAAAGTGCCGATCTCGTTCGCGCTGGCGGCGGCGGGGATTGCAGCGGCGGTCGTTCCGGGCGGACCGTTTCTGCTCGACCGCCGGCTCTCGCGTCTGGACGCGCCCCCTTCGCGCTAAACCGGCAGCGCGAAACGCTCACTTCGGCAGCAGATGCTTCTGCACTTTGCCGAGGGCCGTGCGCGGAATCGAATCGACGCGGATGAAACGGCGCGGCACTTTGAACGAGGCGAGCTGCGTGCGGCAGAGCTCCGCGAGCTGCGCTTCGTCGAAATCGCCCACCACATACGCCACCGGCACCTCGCCACGCAGCGCGTCCGGCACACCGGCGACCGCGGCTTCGACGACGCCCGGCTGTTCGAGCAGCAGCTCTTCGATTTCCCGCGGATAGAGATTGAAGCCGCCGGAGATGATGAGATCCGAGCGGCGGCCCAGGAGCGTGTAGTAACCGTCGCCGGAGACCGTGGCGAGATCGCCGGTGCGGAAGAATCGATCGTCCGTGAATGCCTCTCGCGTCGCCTCATCGCGGCGCCAGTAGCCGGCGAACACGTTCGGACCGCGGACCTGCAATTCGCCCTCGACGATGCGCACCGTCACGCCCGGCAGTGGCACACCGACCGTGCCGGCGCGGCGCTCGCCGACATACGGATTGCCGATGTTCATGAACGTCTCGGTCATTCCGTAACGCTCGAGAATCGTGTGGCCGAACAGCTCGCGGAACTGCTCGAGCACGTGTGCCGGCAACGGCGCGGAACCGGAGACGAAGAGACGCATCGCGCCGCCGATCCGCTGCGCCAGCTCTCGCGGCGTTTCGAGCAGCCGCACGTAGACGGTCGGCACGCCGAAGAAGAGCGTCGGCGCGAATTCCAGAAATTCGTCAGTGGCGGTGCGGTGATCGAAGCGCTCGAGCAACCGCATACGGCAGCCGCTCGCGAGCCAGCAGTGCAGCCCGTTGCCGAGGGCGTGAATGTGGAAGAGAGGAAGCGCGAGGAGAAAACGGTCCGATTGTGCGATCTGCCAGCAGGCCAGCAGATTCACGCTGTTCGCGAGGAAATTGTCGTGCGTCAGCACGGCGCCTTTCGAGGCGCCGGTCGTGCCCGACGTGTAAATGATCGCCGCAGGCGTATCGCCGTCCAGCCGTTCGACGCGACGGTCATCCGCTGCCTGCGCGGCGTCGGCCATCAACGCGTCGATGTTGTCCGCCGTCACGACCAGACGCGGCTCCGCGTCGTTCACGATGTGCGAAACCTCGCGCTCGCGGTAGAGGATGTTGATCGGCACGAACAGCACGCCGAGCTTCACGCAGGCGAGATAGAGATCGATCAGCTCGACCCGATTGGCGAGCTGCACGCACAGCCGGTCGCCTTTTGAAAACCCTCGCGCGCGCAGCACCTGCGCGACGCGGTTGCTGCGCGCGTCGAGCTCGCCGAACGTGTACGTCGCGCCGTTCCATTCGAGCCCCGGCGTCTCCGCGCGGCCCGCAAGCGAGTGATCGAACAGCTGGAGCAGATTCACAGGCGCGGAGTGTAATGCCCGCGGCGCGTCGATCCGACCGAGACGCGGAAAGGCCGGGCCTTTCAGCCCGGCCTGCATCGATTGCCAGAGACGCGCCGTCCGGACGGCTTACG
>DASVUA010000689.1:0-3561 GCA_036387295.1 Thermoanaerobaculia bacterium
GCGATCGAGCATCACTTCTGCTTCCGGTAAATCGAAGTCGATCGAGCCGCGCTGCTCGCGCCGGTTGCGCAGGATCTCGAACAGCGTGTGCATCCGCTCGAAGTCAGGAATCAGGTACCCGTACCGTTCGAGCAGCTCGGCGCTGTTCGCCTCGGCTGCCGCGTCGCGTTCTGCGCCGGACGGCTGCGCCACGCCGCGCGCCACGAGGATCGCGTTGACGTTCGTGTACGTCATCCGTTCTTTCGTCCGGATGACCGACTTGTAGATCTTGTGATTGACGAAGCGGCCGCGCGGATCGATCTCGATCTCGCACGAGAACGTGAGCCGCTCGACTTTCGGGTTCAGCGAGCAGATGCCGTTCGAGAGCCGCTCGGGGAGCATCGGAATCGCGCGCCCCGGAAAGTAGACGGACGTCGCCCGCTCGAATGCTTCCGCGTCGAGCGCGCTCCCCTCGGTGACGTAGTGCGCGACGTCGGCGATGTGCACGCCGAGGAGATAGTTCCCGTTCGGAAGTGCCTGCACTTCGACCGCATCGTCGAAATCTTTCGCCGTCTCGCCGTCGATCGTCACGATGTTCCGGTCGCGCAGGTCGACCCGTTGTGCGATCACGTCCTGCGGCACTTCGACCTCGATCGCTTCCGCCTCGCGCAGCACTTCCTCGGGGAAGTTGTGCGGGATGTGGTGCTTCCGGATCACGACTTCGATGTCCACGCCGGGATCGCCGATGAAGCCGAGCACTTCCACGACCCGTCCGCTGGCAAAGTGTGTCGAGCGGTCGGGATAGCGGTCGATCTCGACGTTGACCATCTCCGCTTCCCGCGCGTCGAGCGTGCCGTCGGCTTCGATCACGATGTCGGTGTCGATGCGGAAATCGAACGGCACCACGTACGGCTCCGGCTCGAGATGAAAGCGGCCGACCACGGTGCGGTGCGCGCGGCGGAGGATGCGAATCACCTCGCCGTCGATGTACTCGCGCTCGCGGATCTTGCGGCGCTTGGCGGTGCGTTTATCGACGCGGACGATCACGAGATCGCCGTTCATCGCACCTTTCATCACCCGCCGCTCGATGTAGATGTCGACGCCGTCGTCGCCACCGAGCACGTTGCCGTGGCCGTCGTTGAACACCTTGATGGCGCCGGAGTGATACGGCGTGAACTCCAGCAGCGAGTAGCGCTTGCCGCGCACCGCGATGATCGCCCCTTCCTGCTCCAGCTCCGCGACGGCGCGATCGACTTCTTCACGCTTCACGTCACCATCTTCGAGATGCTCGAAGATCTCCTTCACGCCGAGCAGACGGCTGCCGCGCTGGCGGAGCAGTTCGACGATGGAGCGATGGAGGGGTGTGCGTTGCGGGACCGACAGGGAGCGCGCCAAGTGCGGTCTCCGGAGGGTCAGCGCACGCTGCGCGAGGTCTTCGCCGGGCGTGTGGCCGGGGCGGAAACGCGCTTGTGCGAGATGCGGCGGCGCACGGGGCGGACGGATTCAGCGAAGCCGTTCAGCATCGTCTGCGTGCGGAGTTTGTTGTGCAGCGTATTGCGGTGTACGCCGAGTTTGCGGGAGGCCTGGGTGACGTTGCCTTTGCTGGCCGTCATGGCCGCCACGATGTACTTACCCTCGAAAGCCTCGACTGCCTGAGCGAGCGTAATTCCGTTGCCAATCAATTCGCGAATGATGGCGTTCAAGCGGTCGTCGATGCTTACCATTTCGTTGTCTTAACCTCAGTGGGTGATCTTGGAGGAAGCAGGATTCTACTACTCAGTATTCGACGGACAGCAAGAAGAATTTTTCCCCCGAACCATCACCGCGAACGCTTGACAAACAATGAAATCTGCAGCGCAAGCAGTGTGACGATCGTCATCACACACCCGGCGAAAAAGAGCGGCGGATCATACATCCAGACCACTTCGTGGCGCCCTTTCGGAACGTTCACGCCGCGGAACAATCCGTCGATGATCAACGCCTGCGCCGGCCGGCCGTCCACCGTGACGCTCCATCCTCGCGCGGCCTGCTGACGGAGCACGAGAATCCCGTCCCGCGGCGCGTCCACCCTGACGCGTGCCGACGAAGTGTCGAGCGTCCATGAGGCGTGCCGCAGCGTGCGTACGCCGGGTGAAAAGTGGGCAGCCATCGGAAACGCCTGCTCGTTCTCGAACACCCACACCGCATCGGCGGACGCGACCGCCGTCCAAGGCGCGGGAAGATCGTATTTGGTGATGACGTAGACGATGCCTGCATTCGCGAACTTCTCGAACGTCGGCCGCACGAGCAGCTCGCGAACCATCCGCAGGTAACGCTCCGATGCGAGCGGCGCGGCGGTGAACGCGTCGAAGCGGCGGTCGTAGAGATTGAGATAGCCGGCCATCCACGCGCTGCGGCGCGACGGCTCGACCTCGCCGAAGCGCAGCACTTTCGCGCGCCCGCCGATCTGCGCGGCGTACGGGACGACGTCGCGGCGGAACGGCGCCGTTTTCAGGAGCGGCATCGCACGCGGCAGGAGGTCCGCCACGATGACGAGCACGACCAGCAGATCGAGCCAGCGGCGATTCGGCCGGACGCGCTCCCACCCCGCCACCGCCAGCGCTGCCAGCGCGATTGCGGCGATCGGCACGAGCCGCGCCGGATAGCGAAAGAGCGTGAGCGGCAGCCGCGTCAGGAGCTCGGGGCCGATCGAGATCACAAACGAGCCGGCGAGCAGCGCGAGCCACGCGCGCGTCGCGTTGCTGCGCCGCGCGGTCGTCGCGCCGATCGCGGCGAGGACGAACACGACGAAGCCGGCGTAAACGACAGGGATGAACTGCTGGTGCGTCGGCCCGGGAATGACGACGCGCAGCCAGTCGCCCACCGTCATCGAATTGCGCAGGATCGAGGTGTCGCCGGTCGCTCCCGCGCGATCGCTCGTGGCGACGAACTCGAGAAACGGCAGCAACTGCACCGCCGTGATTCCGAACGCGAGCAGGCCCGTCCAGATCACATCCGCTTTGCGCCGCACGCAAACGTAGAGCAGCGCCGCGACCGCGGCGAAGAACGGCTCGCCGCCCAGAAACGCGAGCGCGAGCACGAGCGCGCCGCGCCGCCATGCACCTTCGGCCGCACACCAGAGCGCGAGCGGGATCCAGGCGAGCGTGGCGAGGTTGTTCTGCACGTCGAGCAGCGACAGCACCGGCCCGCTGAACATCAACGCCGCCGCGCCGGCGAGCGCCGCTCCCTGCGAGGCGGAGCGGGCGAACAGCAGATACGCGCTCCAGCCGAGAAGGAGCAGATGCCCGAGCAGAAAGAGCATGTACGCCGTCTCGAACGGCAGCACGAGAAAGAGCCACGTGGGGGGATAGAAAACGCCGGTCTGCGGATTCGCGAACCATGGCTCGCCCGACGCGCTGTACGGATTCCAGAGCGGCAGGCGTCCGGCGTTCAGCTCTTCCGCGGTGAAGAAACGGAGCGGCTGAAAGTAGTCGAAGTGATCGCGCAGCGTGAACACTTCGCGCTTGATCAGCGCCGGGAGAAAGATGCTCGCCGCGAGGAGCGCGAGCAGCGCCAGCGGGAAGCGATGCCGGCCCAGGGAGC
>DASVUA010000690.1:0-3943 GCA_036387295.1 Thermoanaerobaculia bacterium
TGTCGGGGGGGATAAAGCCCGCCGCTCCACTGAGGACCCGCGCTTAACAGAGCCGTGACCGCTTGCGTTGCGGTCCTTTGTTAGAATTTTCGGGCGTCCCGTCCAAGGCCGCCCCACAATTCAATGAGACACGATCCTCGCGACTTCGCTTTGCGCATGCTATTTCTGACGGCTGGCGGTATCGCCGCGCTGTTGCTCACACTGAAGGGTTATGGAGCCGCGCTTCCTGCCGTGGCGTTTGGTGGTGCGCTCGGCGCGTTGTTCGCTGCCGGAATCGAAACCAGCGAGGAGTGACACAGGGCGGGCTCGCGCCCGCCCTTGGGGCTATACGGCTTCTTCGTGCTCGCCGTGCCCGCCTTCCATCCGGCGGACGTTCTCGGCCTGCAACCCTTTCGGGCCCTGCTTCACGTCGAACTCGACTCGTTCGCCTTCGTTCAGCGTCCGGTACCCCGACGCCTGAATCGAAGAGTGATGGACGAAGACGTCCTCACCGGTGTTGCGTTTGATGAAACCGTATCCTTTGTCGTTGTTGAACCACTTCACTACACCAGTCTCAGGCATTCCTACCTACCTCCGACGCTGCCGTGAAGCCCGGCCCGGCGCGCCTCGCCGTCAATCGCCGCAAACTCAGGGCTTGCGGGTGCGGTGGAATTGTGCAAGAGCCTCACCAGATCAACGCACGATTCAGCCCGATTCGTTTGAATCCGAGCGATTCGTAGAGCGCGATCGCGGGGGCGTTGAAGTCGTTCACGAAGAGCGTGACGGTCTTCCCTTTTCGCGACAGATGCCCGCACACCTCGGTCAGAAGCTGCCGTGAAAACCCGCGCCTCCGCATCCGCGGATTCGTCCACACTCCCATCAGTTGCACCGTCTCCGGCGTGACCGCGGAGTACTCGCATTTCGCGGCGATCACACCTTCCTCCACCAGAATCACGGAGCGCTTTTTTTCGGCCAGCTCGCGGATCCGTTCGCGATAGCCGACGGCATCGCGCTGCATCGGATCGATCCCCACTTCTTCCGTGTGCATCGCCGCGCACGCGGGGACGAGCTGATCGAGATCGCGCGGCGTTGCATAGCGCGCCCGGGTGAGATCGGGATAGTCGGGCGCCTTGCGCAGCGCGTAGATGGGCTGATTCATCCGCACCACGGTCGGCGGGTCGAGCCGCGTCCGCAGCGCGGTCCACAACGATTCCACCAGGTGCGCGGGGGAGATGATCGCGCGCACCGGCAGCATGCGCGTGAGGATGCGGTCGGCGACGAGCGCGATCGCGGTCTCGGTGATCTCGTCGGCGATCGAGGGATCGCCCGCCAGCACGATGTTCGTGGCCAGCGAGACGACCAGCACGATCGCGCCGTTGTAACGGACCACCGCGATCTGTGAGGAGGCGACCATCCGCTCTTCGAGCAGGCGCGAGACGAGGTAGACGTTGATCAGCGCGTCGCGCTGGAGGAACTCGAGCGCACCTTTGAAGTCGTCTTCCGACAGGAGGCGGAGCGACCAGCGGCCTTCGACGGGGAGCGTTGCCATCAGAGCTGAGAGCGGCCCAGGTATGCCACGCCGTCCTGCAGCTTGTGCCAGACGGAGCGGTCCTGCCACGCGTTGAAATTTACAGGACGTGCAAAACGCGCGTCAGCCACGAACGCCGCACGCAGTTGCGCGGCGATGGCGGGGTCGAGCACGCCGATGCTCACCTCGTCGTTGAGCTGAAACGAGCGGTCGTCGAAGTTCGTCGAGCCGACGCACGACCAGATCCCGTCGACCACGATCACTTTCTGATGCAGCAGCGTCCGGTCGTACTCCCAGATCTTCACGCCGCGCTTGAGCAGCGTGCCGAAGTGGTGATGACTGGCGTGCTGCACGATCGCGTTGTCGGTGGCGTTTTCCGACGGCACCATGATCTTCACGTCGACACCGCGTGCGACCGCGTCTTCGAGCGCTTTGATGGCCTGGCGGTCGGGGAGGAGGTACGGGTTCTGGATGATGATCTCGCGGCGCGCTGCTTTGATGGCGAGGTAGTAGAGCACCTGCACCGACGAGATGCTGCCGTGCGGCGAGGTGTACGCGATGTGGGCCGGCGTCGTGCCGGCCACGCCGAGACGCGGGAAGTAACGGTCGCCGGCCGGGATCTCGCCCGTCTCTTCGATCCAGTTCTCGGCGAACGCGGCCTGCATCCGATGGACGACCGGCCCGCCGATGCGCAGCCCGGTGTCGCGGTAGTGCTCTAGGTCCTGCCCGTTGCCGGTCCAGGTGTCGCCGATGCCGTGGCCACCGATGTATCCGATGGTGCCGTCGATGATGGCCAGCTTGCGATGGTCGCGGTTGTTGAGTCGCCCCAGGTTGCTGAAGCGGTAAGGGTGGAAATGAGCGACGCGCACGCCGGCCGCGTCGAGCATTTCCCGCTCTTTGCCGTCGAGCGCGCGGCCGCCGGAGCCGTCGACCAGCAGCCTGACGATCACTCCCTGCCGCGCTTTCTGCGCGAGCAGGTTCGCGAGCTGGGTGGCGAGCGCGCCGTCCTGCCAGATGAACATCTCGACATGCACGCTGCTGCGCGCGGCGGCGATGTCGCGGAACAGCGGGGGAAAGAAGCCGTCGCCGTTCTGCAGCACATCGACGCGATTGCCCGCTTCGAGGGTCGATTGTGTGAGGCCGACGATCGACGGCAGCAGCGCCCGCAGCTCGCCGGGGTTGTCGACCCGCAGCCGCGTGTCGGGCTCCCGCTTCACCGACCAGATCAGCAGCGCCATCGCCGCGATGACGAGCACGCCGGCGATCGCCACGAGCAGCGGCATGCGGACGTACGTCGTGCCGCGGGTCTGCCAGACTTCGAAATGGTCGTCTTCACGATGTTTGATCAATGGGTCAGCTCCGCGATCACCGGCCGGTGATCGGATGGGCCGTCGTCCAGCACGCGGGCGCTGCGCACTGTCCAGCCGGCGTCGGCGAGGATGTAATCGAGACGCTGCTCCATCACCCGATGGGTCGGCGTCTTCGGGTCTCCAGCGAATTGCAGGCCGTTGCCTCGAAGAAACATGTCCATCTCTCCGCTCTCGGGCGGCGCGTTGAGGTCGCCGGTCAGGATGTATGGATAGACGCTGGTGCGCAGGTGCGCCTGGATGCACTTCAGTTGTTCGGCACGTGTGCTCTGGCTGAGCGAGGCCCAGGCGGTGGTGTGCGTGACGTAGAAGTCGATCGTGCCGCCGTTGACGCGAATGACGGTTTCGAGCAGCGAGCGCGGCTCGCCGGTTCCGGGGAGGTCGTGGACGCGCGTCGAGAGGATGTCGCCGCGCGTCAGTACCGCATTGCCGAAATGGCCGCCCATGAACGTGTAGCTTCGTCCGAACGCCACCTTCATGCCGGTGAGCAGTTGCAGTTGTTCGACATGATCGCCGAAGCGCGCCTGCCAGGTGCCGCGATGCGCTTCGTTGATGCCGACGACGTCGGGGTTGTACTTGCGGATCGTCGCCGCAACGTCTTCGATGTGCTCGTCGCCGCGCAAGAGCGACGCATGCCCTTCGATGTTGAAGCTCATCACGGTGAGCCGTTTCGGATACGCCGGCGAGAACGGCCGCGCCGCCATCGCCGCACATTCGGCCGAGCGAAACCGGTAGACGCCGAGCACGCGGTACGCCATCGCCGCGAACGCGAGAAGCGCGACGATGAGCAGGATCCGCGTGACACGCCGCCGCATTGCGTGCTGAACCGTAGCGAGAAAGGTGCCGGAGGCGAAACGGGAACGCGCGCCTGATCGACCCCCTCGCAAGAATTCACGCGCATTCGTTGAGTGGAGCGGCCCGCCGCTCCACGGGCTGCATGCGCGCGTCCCTCGTACCGGTGGAGCGGCGGGCTCTTAGCCCGCCGAGGTCTTCGTGACGCGATGAACGCGATTGGTGGAGCGGCGGCCTTTAGGCCGCCGATTGATGCTCGGCGGGCTAAGAGCCCGCC
>DASVUA010000691.1:0-5194 GCA_036387295.1 Thermoanaerobaculia bacterium
CGTACCGCTCCGCAATCGCGCGATCGAGCGCTGCGAACGACTCCGGCGGCGCGATCTCGATGGTCGGAAACTGCAGCACCTGCGCGCCCGAATCTTCGAGCAGCCGCTTCAGCTCCGAGGCCTGTTCACGGGCGCGGGTGACGACGATGCGCTGACCGTACAGCGGACGCGTTTCGAACCAGTTGATCGTCTCGTGCAACTGCACGACGTTGCCGACCACGATCAGCGCGGGCGTTTCGAGTTGCGCTTCGTGCACCCGCAATTCGATGTTGCCGAGCGTGCCGGCGACGGTGCGCTGATCGGCGCGCGTCGCTTTCGAGATGACCGCGCAGCCGCGCGTCGACGGCACGCCGTTCTCCATCAGCTTGTGCACGATCGACGGAAGATTCGCGAAGCCCATCATGAAGACGATCGTGCCGTCGAGTTGCGCGAGCGCGTTCCATCGAATGCCGGTCGAGCCTTCCGATTCGTGCGCGGTGACGAGCGTGACGGAGGTGGCGTGCGCGCGGTGCGTGACCGGAATGCCGGCGTACCCGGGACCGGCGATGGCGGACGAAATGCCGGGGACGACTTCGAACTCCACTCCGGCCGCGCGCAGCTCTTCGGCCTCTTCGCCGCCGCGGCCGAAGACGAACGGATCGCCCCCTTTCAAACGGACGACGAGCTTGCCGCTCTTCGCTTCGTCGATCAGCAGCTGGTTGATCTGCTCCTGCGGCAATGCGTGTGCGCTGGCGCGTTTGCCGACGTACACGACCTGCGCGCGTTTCGAGATCATCGCGGCGATGTCGCGCGAGACGAGTGCGTCGAGCGCGACGAGGTCGGCTTTGGCGAGCAACTCCGCGGCGCGCAACGTGAGGAGGCGCGCGTCTCCCGGGCCCGCCCCCACCAGGTACACCTTCCCGCTCATACCAGCTCCTCCGCCCCTTGCGCGATCAGCGCGGCGTACACCGTTTCGACGTCCGCCCCTTCGGCGCGGATCGCGCGCGTGCCGTTCGCCATGAACGCGCGCAGCACGCCCGCCGCGGCATGCACGGCGACTGCGGAGTAGCAATCGAGCTGTGTGCCGAATTTCTGCAGGACGCCGCGTTCCGCGAGCGCAGCACGCGCGCTCGGCGCGTGTGTGATCTTCGCCGCCGCTTCGATCGCGGCAGCGTTCGTGGCCAGGCATTCGAGCGCCACGATCCCCTGACCGGCGGCGGGCAGCATTTCACACGCTTCAAAGTACGACGTGATCTCGCTCGCGCGGCCGAGCCGGGTGAGGCCGGCGCTGGCAAGCACGAGGCCGGCGTACTGGCCATCGCGCGCCTTCTGAATGCGGGTATCGACGTTGCCGCGAATGTCCTCCACGCGCAGATGGGGGAACAGCGCGGCGAGCTGCGCCCGTCTTCGCGGTGCGCTCGTGCCGATGACGGCGCCTTCCGGCAGCGTCTCGATGGCGTTCCCTTCCACGTGCACCCACGCGTCGCGCGGATCGCCGCGCTCGAGAAAACCGGCCAGCATGAACTGCTCGGAAATCAGCGACGGAACATCTTTGCAGCTGTGCACCGCGAGATCGATTGCACCCCGCTCGAGCGCTTCCTCGAGCTCTTTGATGAACAGCCCTTTGCCGCCGATGGTGGCGAGCGAGACGTCCTGCCGCTTGTCGCCGGTCGTCTTCACGATCACGAGCTCGGTGGCATAGCCGGCGCCGTTCAGCAGGCGCGCGGCCTCGTTGGCCTGCCAGAGCGCGAGCGCGCTGCCGCGCGTGCCGATGCGAAGTGTGCTGGTCATTTCAAGGCGTGATGCCGATGCTCATCGAAGGCCGAAGATCTTCCGGATCGTGTTGCGCAGCGATTCGCGATCCTGCGGCTCGTCGGCCGATTCTTTGAGCTGCAGGATGGGGTAGTGGAGGATCTTGTTGACGAGCTGCGTCGAGAACGTCTCGATGGCCGCGCGCTGCTCGGCGGTCATCGGACCCATCCGGCGGAGGCATTTTTCGAGCTCGCCGCTGCGGATCGCTTCGAGGCGCTGCTGCAGCTCGAGAATGGTCGGCACCGCGTCCTGCGCCACGAGCCGTTTGCGGAACGTCTCCACTTCGCGCACGACGATCTGCTCGGCCTGCGAGGCTTTCTGCAGGCGCTTGTCGCGATTGGCGTCCGCCACCTGCTGCAGGTCGTCGACGTTGTAGAGATAGGCGCCGTCGACCTCCCCCACCGCCGGGTTGATGTTACGCGGCACGGAGAGGTCGATGAGGAAGAGATTGCGATTGCGGCCCGCTTCGAGCGCGCGCGCGACGTGATGCGGCTCGACGAGAAAGTGCGGCGCCGCGGTCGAGGCGATGACGATGTCGCTGTCGGCGAGATGCTCGTCGATCTCGTCGAACTGCACCGCCGCGCCGTTGAACCGGCTGGCGAGCTGGATCGCCCGTTCGTGCGAGCGGTTGGCGACGATCACCTGCTTCACCTCGTGCGCGTGCAGGTGCTCGGCGGTCAGCTCGCCCATCTCGCCCGCGCCGAGAAGCAAAACGCGCAGGCCGCGGAGATCGCCGAAGATCTTCTTCGCCAGCTCGACCGCGGCGTATGGAACGGAGACGGCGTGCTCGCCGATGCCGGTGTCGGTGCGCACTTTTTTCGCGACGCGCATCGTGTTTTCGTAGAGCTGCGTCAGCAGTGCGTCGAGCGTTCCGAGCTCGTGCGCCGTGGCGAACGAACTGCGCACCTGCCCGCCGATCTGCGGCTCGCCGAGGATCATCGAATCGAGGCCGGCGGCCACGCGGAAGAGATGCTGCACGACGTCGGCATGGCGGACGATGTAGAGGTGCTTTTCGAGCTCGGTGCGCACGGTCGACGCGCGCTCGGCGAGCCACTCGACGATGTTCGCGATCACATCTTCATCGCGCGTGGAGAGGATCACTTCCACCCGGTTGCAGGTCGACAGCACGGCCGCGCCGTCCACTCCTTCGAGATTGCGCAGCGCGAGCGTCGTCTCGCCGAGCCGCGGCTCGCCGATGCTCAGCCGCTCGCGCACTTCGACCGGTGCGGTGCGGTGATTGAGACCGACGAGGATCAGCGGCATCGCGAATCCTCGTGGACTGCGTGGCCCGTTACCCGTGGCCCGTTGCCCGTGCTGTTGCGCATGGACGACGCTGCTCGGGCAACGGGGAACGGGCAACGGGCAACCTTCCTCATCATCCCTTGATCCCCACGATCGCCACGACGATGGCGACGAAGGCGCCGGCCGAGATGAAGAGCGTGCGGGTGCGGCGATAGGTGTTGGTGACGTACGACTGCAGCAGGATCGCGAAGAGGATCCAGGCGACGACGGCGCCGGTCTGCTTGACGCGCAGCTCCATGAAGCCGGCGTCGGTGCGATACGACCAGACCACGCCCGCCAGGAGGCCGACGGTGTAGATGGTGAAGCCGATGGCGAGGGCGCGGTGGCTGACGGTGCGGCAGACGTCGAGGCTCGGGATCAGCTCCCACAGCCGGCCTCGCGTTTTGTTCTTGAGCGCCCGGTCCTGCAGCAGCGCCAGGAGGCCGAACGCGAGCCCGATGAGGAGTCCGGCCACACCGACGGTCGAGAGCAGCAGGTGCGCGGTGAAGACGTTCGAGCGCAGACCGGGATCGAGCACGCGGAAGCTCTCCCCGACCACGGCGGAAATCGTGAGGAGCAGCAGGACCAGCGGATAGACGAAGAAGACCACCGCGTAGACGCGGTAGCGAATCCAGAGCGCGAGCTCGACGGCGAACACCGTCCAGGCGATGAAGCTCGCGGTCTCCGGGAGATTCGTGATCGGAGGATGTCCGGTGCGCGCGCAGATGCTGCCGATCCAGATCGTGTGCGCGACGAAGCCGGCGATCATCGAGATCAGCCCGGCGTGCTGCAGCCGCGTGCCGCGGGCGAATAGCGACGCGAGCGCGGCGACCGTGCCGAGCGCGTACGCTGCCAGCGCGACATAGATGAAGTTGGTGACCTGGAACATGGGCTACGCCAGATGTTTGCAGAACACGACTTTGTCGTCTTCGATTCTGTAGAAATCTTTGATACGCGAGATCTCGTGATACCCGGCCTGCCGATAGAAACGAATGGTCGGCGCGTAGCTCCGTTTCGACGACGTCTCGATGAGCAGCATCCGGCCGGCGCGGCGCCGCACTTCATTCTCGACGAAACGGAGCAGAACCTGCCCGAATCCCTTTCCCTGCTGCTGCGGATCGACCGCGATCCAGTAGAGATCGTAGACGCCGTCGGTCATCGGCGTGGGGCCGAAGAGCACGTAGCCGTGAATGGCCTGCTCTTCGGCGAGGACGTGCGCTTCATAGTCGTTGCGCTCCGGATGCGCGAGCGCCGAATCGACCAGCTCCATCGCCCAGCCGACTTCCTGCCGCGAGAAGCGGCCGGTGGCAATGAGGATCTCCCGGATGCGCTCACGGTCGGCGTTCGCCGCATGGCGAATGTTCATCGTCTGCGCGAGATCATACGTTCCCGAACCGCGGCGGCCACGAACAATGACAGCCCCGCAATGGCGAACGTGTACGGCAGGCGAGCGTGCACGCGATAGAGGAGCGGCGCAATCAGGCAGAGCGCGATGCCGCCGGCGCAGAGCAGATCGAGCCGCGGATTGCGGCGTGTGACCGCGATGCGGCGCACCGCTTCAGGGTCGTCGATGAAGAGCAGCTTCAGGCGATGGCGCTCGCTCCAGAGCAGCAGCGCGTTCATGGCCAGGAAGACGGCGTTCACGTAGGGAGTGCCGGGCCACTTCATCGAGACGGTGATGACGAAGATGTTCGCGATCATCGGCACGAGCATGATCGAGCCGATGACGGCGAACCGCTGCGACAGGAGCAGCAGGCCGATCGTGACCTGCGACCAGGCGACGAACACGGCCCACATCCCGAGCCCGTACTGCGCCATCTTCTCTTCCAGCCACACCGGCCCGATGAGACCGACGAACCCGCCATGCGTGAGCTTCCCCATGCCGGAGGTAAAGAAGATCAGTCCAAGAAAGATCCGGGTGCCGACGACGATGAGATTGCGCACGGCTGCGTTGTACGACGCCGCCTGCGCCGAGGTTCTCGCATGCGGCAACACCAATCCGCCCGTTCGTCCCAGCCGGTGGAGCGGCGGGCTCTTAGCCCGCCGAAGCAAATCGGAGAAAACGGCGGGCTCGTAGCGCGGCGAGGCAAAGAGAGACGTCGGCGGGCTAAGAGCCCGCCGC
>DASVUA010000692.1:0-7264 GCA_036387295.1 Thermoanaerobaculia bacterium
CAACGACAGCTCGCAGCAATCCTCGGCGAACGTGCGCGTTCCCGTCACCGTCACCGCGCGCACGACGAACAGCGGCTGCGTGTTTCCCGCGCCGAACGGCTGCAGCATCTCGTGCGCCTTCACGAACTCCGCGTCGATGTCGGCGAGCGTCAGTTCGGCGTCGACGCGCGCCTCGCGCCGGAAAAGCCCGTCGTCGAGCGATTCGAACCGCGCGTGCAGCCGGCGCTGCAGCTCGGCCACATTGCTCCGCGGCAGCGAGAATCCGCACGCGAACTCGTGTCCGCCGAAATGCGTGAAGAGATCCGAAACCGCCTCGAGCTCGCTGTGCAGGTCGATGGTCGGAATGCTCCGTCCCGACCCGACGCACGTCTCCCCTTCGATCGTCATCACCAGCGCCGGCCGGTGATAGCGCTGTGCGATGCGCCCGGCCGTCAAACCTACGACGCCGCGATGCCAGTTCTCCCCCGCCAGCACCAGCACCCGCTCGCCGCCGCGGATCTGTGCTTCGGCCGATTCACGCACCTGAATCTCGATCTGCTGCCGCTCGGCGTTCATCCGGTCGAGCTCCGCACAGATGTCCCACGCCGCTTCTTCGTCCACCGCGGCGAAAAGATCGATGGCTGTATTCGCCGACGCCAGCCGCCCCGCCGCGTTGATACGAGGGCCGATTTTGAAGCCCACATCTACAGCGCGTAGAGGACGGCCGGCCAGGCCGAGCCGCTTGAGGAGCGCACGAAGTCCGGGATTCCGCACGTCCGCAAGTCCCGCCAGGCCGAGGGAGGTGATGGTGCGGTTCTCTCCGATCAGCGGCGCCACGTCGGCCACCGTGCCGATCGCCGCGATCTTCAACAGCGAATCGATCGACACCTTACGGCCGCTGCGGCGGATCAATTCGCAGCAGAGCTTGAACGCCACGCCGACGCCCGCCAGTTCCTTGAACGGATACTCGCAACCCGGCTGCTTCGGATTCAGTACGGCCGCCGCTTCGGGCAACGTGCCGGGCGGCAGATGGTGATCGGTGATGATGACGTCGATGCCGCGCTCGATGGCGAGGCGCACCGGCTCGATGCTGGTGATGCCGCAGTCGACGGTGATGACGAGCTTCACGTTCCGCTCGACCAGCACGCGCTCGAGCACTTCCATCTTGAGGCCGTAGCCGTCGACGAGCCGGTGCGGCACGACGAACGTGACGTCGGCGCCGAGCGAGCGGAGGACGGTCTGCAGCATCACGATCGAGGTCACGCCGTCGACGTCATAATCGCCGTAAATAACGATCGACTCCCCGTCCCGCACCGCGCGCGCGATCCGCTCGCAGGCGTGATCCATCCCATGAATGTTCGAAGGGTCGTGAAGATCGCCGATCGCCGGCGCGACAAACTTCCGGAACGACTCCTCGTCCGTCACCCCGCGCCGGATGAGCAGCGAGCGCAGCGTCGCATTCGCAACCGGGATACGCGGGTTGTCAGGAGGTGCCGGAGTGAGGGTCCAGAGGTCGTGAATCACTGCCTCTACGGTAGCGCAGAACAGCCGTTCTACGCTCCGTAGAGTCAGGCGTCAGGAGCGCTCGCACCGTCGCTCACATCAACCGGTGTCGACGTCATCGATGCGACGAAGGACTGCTACGCCAGTGCGACATCGACCCGCAGGATGAGAAGCGCGAGGAGCCATCCCATCAGTGTTATGCCGATTCCAGTGATCGCGCGGTCCCAGGCCGGTCTTCGACCAAGGACGGCCAGCCAGGCAAATACCGGGAAGATGACGGCCGTATACCTGGCCATGGACTGCAGTGAGCCTGTACTGAGGGGCAGGAGCACGCAGACCAGCGCGTAGAGGCCTAACGCCCATCTCCGCTCCATGAGGAGCGTTACGCCGGCAGCGACAACGAGCAGAGTCGACGCAAAGTTCAGCGCGAGCAGATTCCATGGCTCACTGACGACGCCTGGATGTCGCACGAACTCGACTAAGGGGACCCAGAAAGGCTGTGCGGCACGCCCCCAATTGCGCTGCACGTGGACGAACGCAAACGCGTCTCCAGTGACGTGCCACAAGTGCCACATGAACACACCTGTGCCCGCCGGCACCAGGACGAGCCAGCCAGCCTTGATCCACGGGCGATCACGGCGCTCTACGAACATGAGGATGAGCGGCAGGACCAAAAGCACACCCGGTGCGCGCGTGAGAGCCGCCAGCCCGCCAAGGACGCCTGCCAGCCACCAACGCCCCTCTGCGCCGCTGAGTAGCGCGCCGAGCGCAAGTGCGAGAAAGAGCGACTCGGTCATCGGCAGCGAGAAGAAGTAGCTCGAGGGGAAGAACGCGAGGTACCAGATTGCGCGCTCCGCATCCGCGACCTCGAAGCTGATCCGAGTCATCAGCGAGCCGAGAAGCAACAGCGCCGCTCCAAAGGCGACGTGCGAGACGATCATCCCGTCGAGCGCGAAATCACCCGTCGGGCCGGACACTCGCACAACCAGCGGATACAAAGGGAAGAACGCCCAATTGGCGGCGCGCCCTGACACGGCGCGGGTGTCATATCCGTGCAGCGCGATCGATCGATAGAACCAGGCGTCGCCTACCATCGCGACCCGAACGAGCTCCGGTCTGAGTCGCGTTGCGTCCAGCGCAATCCGCGTTTGCCATACCGACTCGGAATATACCTTTCCGAGAAACGCCATCTGAGAACCGCTGACGAGAAGCAGCAGCACCAATCCTCTGCTCACGACGAATGCGAGGATGGCCGCGGGTACCACTCGACGGTCGATCAAGCGTCGATTACAACCGAGACTACCGCTCGAAGACACCCATTTTGCGGAACTTCTTGTAGCGCTCGTCGAGGAGCTCGGGGACGCGGAGTTTCTGGACGTCCTGGAGGGAGCGTTCGAGGGCGTTGCCGAGGAGCTCGGCGGCGGCGTTGGGGTCGCTGTGGGCGCCGCCGGCGGGCTCGGAGATGATTTCGTCGATGATGCCGAAGCGTTTGAGGTCCTGGGCGGTGATTTTCATCGCGGCGGCGGCTTCGGGGGCGGCCGACGCGCTCTTCCACAGAATGGCGGCGCATCCCTCGGGCGAGATCACGGAGTAGACGGCGTGCTCGAGCATCAGCACGCGGTCGCCGATGCCGAGGGCGAGCGCGCCGCCGCTGCCGCCTTCGCCGATGACCGCGACGATGACCAGCACTTCGAGCGCCGCCATCTCACGCAGGTTGACGGCGATCGCCTCGGCCTGGCCGCGCTCCTCGGCGCCCATGCCGGGGTATGCACCCTGGGTGTCGATGAAGCTGAGGATCGGGAGGCGGAACTTTTCGGCGAGTTTCATCACCCGCAACGCCTTGCGGAAGCCCTCGGGACGCGGCTGTCCGAAGTTGCGCAGCACTTTTTCTTTCGTGTTGCGCCCCTTCTGGTGACCGACCACGCAGCAGGCGATGCCGCGGAAGCGGCCGAAGCCGGCGACGACCGCGGGATCGTCCGCGAATTTGCGGTCGCCCGCGATCTCGCACCATTCCTCGACGAGCAGGCTGATGTAGTCGAGCGTGTAAGGGCGCTGCGGATGACGCGCGACGAGCGTCTTCTGCCACGGGGTGAGGTTCGAATAAATTTCGGAAGAGACTTTGGTAAGCTTCCGCTGCAGGTCGGCGAGCTCGACCTGGCGGCTCGGCTCCTCATCCATCGCTGAAAGCTCTTCGATGCGCCGCCGGATTCTTACGATCGGCTCTTCGAATTGCGTCGGGTCGGCGGTCATGTGGCCCTGACCCTAACAAAGAAATGTCCATGCTGGCAACTGAAGAGACAACACACGCGTCCCTCCTCGAATCGCACGCCCACAACGAGCGCATGCGGCACGTTCCGTCGATCCCCTGGATCCTCGAGAAACTCGAGGGCGACGTGCGCCGCAAGCTGGAGAAGCTGTGGCTTCCCTACTCCGATCTCGCCGCGAGCGATCCTCGGCATCCGGAGCTCGAGGCGGCGTTCCGCGCTCTCTGCAAGTCGCTCGACCGCGTGGCCGACATCGCGCGCCGCCACCACCGCGCGCACCATTCGCATCCTCCGGCCGACCTCGGCAACCGCCTCACGTGGGGCATCTCGCAGGCGGTCTCGGCGCTCAACTCCGCCGACGCCGATACGTTCGGCCGCCGCTTTCCGTTCCAGACTTTCGAGCGCTCCAACGCCGAGCCGCTCTGGGCCGCGATGCTCGGTGTGCTGCAGCACGTGCAGCGGCTGATCGAGCTGGTGCGCCCGATCGAGCCGCAGATCGACGAGCAGATGTACGAAGGGCTCGTGCAGTTGCAGGAACCGTTGCGGCGCGAGCCGATGGCGTAACGGTCGTCCGACCGGCCGCTGATCTCAGAGGATGTTCAGCGGATCGACGTCGATGGCGATGTCGATGCCTTTCCACTTGCGCGTCAGCAGGACCGCTTCGACCGCTCGGCGCAGGTTCGTCCGTTGTGCCGATCGCACGAGGATCTGGTATCGCCAGACGCCTTTAATCCTCGCCACCGGCGCCGGTGCAGGACCCTGAATGCGCGTGCCGGCGAGCGGTTCGACGGCCTCTTCGAGCATCCGTCCGACGTCGCGTGCGATGCGTTCGACTTCGGTGAGGTTCTCGCCGCGCAGCAGGATCGCGATCATCGATGTGACGGGCGGATAGTGAAAAATTTTTCGGAACTGAATCTCCGCGTCGTAGAACGATTCGTAGTCGTGATGCAGCGCGTGCTGGATTGCGTAATGCGTGGGAAACGCCGTCTGGATCGCCACTTTGCCGCGCAACTCGCCGCGCCCTGAGCGGCCGGCGACCTGGGTCAGCAGGTAGAACGTTTTCTCGGCGGAACGAAAATCGGGATAGCCGAGGATCGAGTCGGCGTTGAGCACGCCGGTCAGCGTGACGCTCGGGAAATGATGTCCTTTGCTGAGCATCTGCGTGCCGATCAGCGCGCGCGTTTCGCCGCGCCGGAACCGTTCGAGAATCGCGACCAGCGAGCCTTTGCGGCGCGTCGAATCCCGGTCGAGCACTTCCACCGGAACGTCCGGAAAATCGCGCCGGAATCGCTCTTCGACTTTCTCGGTGCCGAACCCGATCGGCTGCAGCACTTCTCCTCGGCACAACGGACAATGCGCCGGGATCCGCTTCTGCGCGGTGCAGTAGTGGCAGATCAGCGCATTGACGCGGCGATGCACGGTCAGCGTGACGCTGCACTCGTCGCAACGGAACTCGTGACCGCACTCGCGGCAGAGCATGTACGGCGCGTAGCCGCGGCGATTCATGAGGATGATGGCCTGCTCGTTCGCGTCGAACGTCTCGCGCAGCATTTGTTTGAGACGCCCGCTGATGATGACGAAGCCTTTGTCGTCCTTCTCCGCGCGCTCTTTGCGCAAGTCAATCAGTTCTACTTCCGGGAGCGGGCGCGCTTCGACGCGGCTCTTCATCTGCAGCAGCGTGTATTTGCCGCGGGCGGCGTTCTCGCGCGATTCGAGCGACGGCGTGGCGGAGCCGAGAATCACCGGAATCTTGCGATTGGCGGCTCGTACGACGGCCAGGTCGCGCGCGTTGTAGCGCGGCGTTTCTTCCTGCTTGTACGCGCCGTCGCCTTCTTCGTCGACGACGATCAATCCGAGGCGCTGGAAGGGTGTGAACAGTGCGGAGCGCGGCCCGATCGCAACATCCACTTCGCCGCGCCGCGCGCGCCACCATTGATCGAACCGCTCGCTCGCGGAGAGATTGCTGTGCAGGATGGCGATGCGGTCGCCGAAGCGCTCTTTCAGCCGCGACGCGAACACCGGCGTGAGCGAGATCTCGGGGACGAGCAGCAAGGCCTGATCTCCCCGCTTCACGACTTCCCGCATCAACTCGACATACACCTCGGTTTTTCCGGAGCCCGTCACTCCTTGCAGGAGGAACGGTGCGAACGTGCCGATCGAGCCTTTCACCGCCTCGATCGCCGCGAGCTGTTCGGCGGAGTAGTTGATCTCACCTGCCGCCGCCGGATCGAGTCCCGCGAGAAACGCGTCGAGCGTGTGGCGGCGCGCGCGACGCTCGATCCGCACCACCTCCTTCTTCACCAGCGCCGATAGCACCGCGGCGCCGATGCCGCCGTGCTCGAGCGCGCGCACCGACAATTCGCCGCCGCGCGCCTGCAGCAATTCGACCGCCGTCTGTTGCTTCGGCGTGAGGCCGCCCGGGTCTGTTTCGAGGACGACGAAGCGGTCGTAACGAACACCTTCCGCGTCGCGGAATCGCTCGCCGACCGCGATGATGCCGGCGTCTTTCAATCGTTCGACCGCGCTGCGCGTCACCTTCATCTCTTCGAAGATCGTCGAGACAGGCAGCGGACGTTTCGCGAGCTCCGCGATGAGCGGGAGGTCGGATTCGAGGATCTGTTTCCGCGCGAGCGCCGCATCGATCGCTTCTGTCGACGCGGTGAGCGTCGCCTGCCGCTTGCCGCGCGAGGCCATGTTCGCCGGCAGCGCGACGCGCAGCATTTCGCCGAGCGGCGCGAGGTAGTACTCGGCCGCCCAGCGGCAGAGATCGATGATCTCGGGGATGAGCGCCGGCTCTTCGTCATCGAGCACCGCGCGGATCGGCTTCATCTTCGCGGCTTCGACCGGTGCGTCGTCGAGCAGCGAGACGACGAAGCCGGTGGTGGTCTTCGATCCGAGCGGCACTTCCACGCGCGCGCCGAGGCGGACCGCATCGCGCAGCGCGGGCGGAATGGCGTACGTGAACGTTTCGTGGACCGCGAGCGGGATTGCGATGGCCGCGTACTCGGAGATACCGTGGGGCATTCGCCGCAAGCCTATATGACGACGAACGATCGCATCGCGAAAGAGTTCTGGGACCGGGAGGTCGTCGAGCAGACGCACGTGACCTGGATGGGCGATCCGCTCGTCCGCGCGTACATCAACGAGTCGATCTCCGGCTCGTCCGACCGTTGGCCGCTGGACTGGTTTCAGACGTTCACGCAGCGCCGTACGTTCAGCCGCGGACTGAGCATCGGCTGCGGTTCGGGCGGACTCGAACGCGACCTGCTCTCGCGCGGAGTCTGCGAGGAGCTCGATGCGTTCGACGGCTCGGCGGAGTCGATTCGCATCGCGACCGAAGAAGCGGCGCGCGCCGGATTCGCGGAGCGGGTGCATTACTCGGTCGGCGATTTCAACGAGCCGCGGCTCCCGCGTGCGACGTACGACATCGTGTTCGTGCATCAGGCGATGCATCACGTGGCGAAACTCGAGAAGCTCTATCGCGCGATTCTGCGCACGCTGAAACCGGGCGGACTGCT
>DASVUA010000693.1:0-5674 GCA_036387295.1 Thermoanaerobaculia bacterium
TTCGGTGCCGCCGTCGGTCAGCTCGACCTGCACCACCGTGTCGGCACCGTCCGGCACAGAGGCACCGGTCATGATCCGCATCGCGGTGTTCGGCTCGAGCGCGTGCGATGCCGGATGGCCGGCCGGAATCTCGCCGGAAACAGGCAGCCTCACCGGCACGCTCGCAATGTCAGCGGCACGCACGGCGTACCCATCCATCGCGCTGTTGTCGGCTGGCGGCAGGTCGCGCACCGCCGCTACGTCTTCGCGCAGCACGCGGCCGTGCGCTTCGCCGAACGGCACGCGCTCGACCGGCGCGATCGTGACCTCGGCGAGCACACGCTCCTGCGCCTCTTCGACCTGCAGCATCGCGAGATCATAGAATCACTCCAAGGGAGTTCACTCATGAGTGCAACACTGCCGGCGGAAGCAGCGCCGCACACCGCCCGTACCGAACGCATCCCGGTCGCGATCCTCGGCGCGACCGGTTCCGTCGGACAGCGCTTCATCCAACTGCTCGAGCATCATCCGTGGTTCCGCGTGCACGAAGTGGTCGCCTCGGACCGCAGCGCCGGAAAGACGTTCGCAGAGGCGGCCGACTGGCGGCTCGAGACGCTCGTGCCGGATGACGTCGCGCGGATGACCGTGCGCTCGCTCGGCGCCGAGCTCGAATCGAAAATCGTCTTCTCCGGGCTCGATTCCTCCGTCGCAGGCGAAGCGGAAGACGATTACGCCAATCGCGGCTGCGCCGTCATTTCGAACTCGAAGAATCACCGGATGGATCCCGACGTCCCGCTGCTGATCCCGGAAGTGAACGCGGAGCACCTCGACGCCATCGAACAGCAACGCAACCGCCGCGGCTCGCCCGGCTACATCGTCACGAATCCCAACTGCTCGGTGATGGGTCTCGCCATCGCGCTCGCACCGCTCCATCGCGCGTTCGGCGTCGAAGCAGTCCACGTCACGACGATGCAGGCCATCAGCGGCGCCGGCTACGCGGGCGTGCCGTCGTACGCGATTCTCGACAACGTCATCCCCTACATCGGTGGCGGCGAGGAAGAGAAGATCGAGCTCGAGCCGCGCAAGATCCTCGGTGAGTGGTCGGCAGGCGAGACCGAGACCGGCGGCAAGTTCGCCGACGCGCCGATCGCCATCTCCGCGCAGGTGAACCGCGTCTCCACCATCGACGGGCACCTCATGACGATCTCCGCGAAGCTGCGCCACAAAGCGTCGCTCGACGTCATCCGCGAAGCACTCGAATCGTTCGCCGGCGAGCCGCAACGTCTCGGCCTCCCGACCGCGCCGAAACGCGCCATCCACTACATCGACGCCCCCGATCGCCCGCAGCCGCGCCTCGATCGCGATCGCGAGCGCGGCATGGCCGTCTCCGTCGGCCGCCTGCGCAACTGCCCGCTGCTCGACTTCCGCATGGTGGCCCTGGTGCACAACACCATTCGCGGCGCCGCGGGAGCCGCGATCCTGAACGCGGAAGTGCTCGAGGCGAGGGGAATGCTGTGACCGTGGGACGGCGGCGTTGGGCGTTCGGCGTTTGGGGTGTTGCGCCTGTCCGCAACCTGTCCGATCTCCCCAACATGGCATTCAGGCGCGAAACCCCAACCGCCCAACGCCCAACGCCCGCCCCCGCCCGGCGGAGGCGCGCGTGATCGTCATCAAATTCGGCGGCACCTCGGTCGGCGATGCCGATCGTGTGGCGAATGCGATCGAGATCGTTTCCGAGCGGCGCGAGCGGAAGCCGGTGATCGTCGTTTCTGCGCTGGCCGGCGTGACGAACGAGCTCGTTGCGGCCAGCGAGGCGGCGTGCGCGCAGGATCCGAAACGGGTCGCCGAGATCATCGCCCGCGTGCGGCAGCGTCATGAAGACGTCGCGCTGCGCCTCGTGCAGCAAAAGTCCGATTTTCTCGACTCGTTCATCCGCCAGCTCGACAAGCAGATCGAAGAGATCAACACGATCCTCAAAGGGATCGCGCTTCTCGGCGAGATCACGATGCGCGCGCGCGACAAAGTCATGTCGATCGGCGAAAAGCTGTCGTCCGTGCTCTTCGCCTACACGCTCATGATGCGCACGCTGCCCGGCGAGCATGTGCATTCCGAGGAAGTGATCGTCACCGACGACAACTTCTGCGGTGCGAGTCCGAAGATGGAGCTCACGCGCGAGCACGCCCAGCGCGTGCTGCGGCCGCTGCTCGACCGGAATCGCATTCCGGTGATGGGAGGCTTCATCGGCCGCACCGAGGCCGGCGCGACGACGACTCTCGGACGCAACGGCTCCGATTACAGCGCCGCCACCGTCGGCGCCGCGCTCGGCGCGGAAGAAGTGCAGATCTGGACGGACGTCGACGGCCTCCTGACCTGCGACCCGCGCCTCGTGCCCGGCGCGCGCGTCATCGATCTGCTGTCGTTCGAAGAAGCAGGCGAGCTCGCGCAGTTCGGCGCGAAGCTCCATCCGAAAACGCTCGAGCCGGCCGTCGCGGCGAACATCCCGGTCCGCGTGCTCAACACGCACAATCCCTCTTCCCCCGGCACGCTCATCACGCGCGAAGGTGCGGCCGTTTCAGCGGGCGCTCGCTCGATCGCGCGAAAGAAAGGCGTCACGCTCGTGCACGTGAAGTCGAACATGATGCTCGGCACGCACGGCTTCCTCGCGCGCCTCTTCAACGTGTTCGAACAGCTCGCGATCTCGGTCGACCTCATCGCAACCTCGGAAGTCTCGGTCACCGTGACGATCGACGAAAAAGACCGCATCGACGAGCTCCAGAAACGGCTGCGCGACGTGGCGGACGAAGTGGAAGTGACGAACGGCCAGTGCATCGTTGCCGTCGTCGGACAGAACCTGATGTCCGACTCCCGCGTCGGCGCGCGCGTGCTCGACGCCTTGCATCGCATGCCGGTGAAGATGCTCTCCCTCGGGCGCTCCGGTCTCAATTTCAGCCTGGTCGTCGATGACACAGACGCCGACGCCGCCGTCAAGGCGATCCATCACACACTGTTCGAACGATGAAACTCGCAATTCACGGCTACGGAAAAATGGGACAGACCGTCGAGCGCGTGGCGCGCGAGGCGGGGCACGAAGTGGTCTGCATTCTCGACACCGAGCGCAACGAGCCGCTGAACGGCGCCGAGGTGCTGATCGACTTCTCGCACGCGTCGGCGCTCGACCGCGCGCTCACCACCGCCTGCGAGAACGGCATCGCGCTGGTCATCGGCACGACCGGGTGGAACGAGCGGCTCGATGAAGTGCGCACACGCGTCACCGAAGCCGGAATCGCGTGCGTTTACGCCTCGAACTTCTCGCCCGGCGCCAACGTGATGTTCGCGCTCGCGCGCCGCGCCGGAGAGCTGTTCGCCCGCTTCCCGCAATACGCGGCCGGAATGGAAGAGCGCCACCACTCGCAGAAAAAAGACGCGCCGAGCGGCACCGCGCTCAAGATCGCGAGCGAAGTGAACGAAGGAAGCGGCGGCAAGCTCGATCCGGCGATCGCGGCCTCGCGCGTCGGCGCCGAATTCGGGCTGCACACGCTTTTCTTCGATTCGCCTGACGATCTCGTCGAGATTTCGCATCGCGCGCGCGGCCGTGAAGGCTTCGCACGCGGCGCGGTATTTGCGGCGGAACGGATTCGCGGCCGGCACGGCCTGCTGCGATTTGACGAGCTATTGGAGTGACTTGATGTTTCGTGGCGTAGGCACCGCGCTGATCACAACCTTCCGCGAAGACGGCTCGCTCGACGAAGCCGCGTTCGAAACATTCGTGAACTGGCAGATCGAGGAGGGAGTGAACTTCCTCGTCCCCTGCGGCACGACCGGCGAGAATCCGGCGCTCACCGCGGACGAACATCGCCGCGTCGTCGAGCTCACCGTCCGCACCGCGAACGGCCGCGTGCCGGTGCTCGCGGGCGCCGGGAGCAACTCCACGCCGCGCGCGGTGGAGCTCGCGCGGGAAGCCGTCGACCTCGGCGCAGACGGCATCCTCACCATCACGCCGTACTACAACAAGCCGACCCCCGACGGCCTCCTCCGCCATTTCGGCGCGCAGGCGGAAGCGATCGAGAAGAAGAAAGCCGGCTTCCCGATGATCATGTACAACGTCCCGGGCCGCACCGGCTTGAACATGACCGCGGAAACGACGCTGCGCATCGCGCGCGAGATTCCGAACGTCATCGGCGTGAAAGAAGCGTCGGCGAACATGGAGCAGATCCTCGCGATCCTCCGCGAGCGGGCGAACGGCTTTCTCGTCCTTTCAGGCGACGACGCCTGGACGCTTCCGCTTCTCGCCGTCGGCGCCGAGGGCGTGGTCTCCGTCGCCTCGAACGAAGTGCCGCGCCTCATGCGGCAGCTCGTCGACACGAAAGACATCGGCATTCACAACCGGCTGCTCCCGCTCCTCACAGGTAACTTCATCGAGTCGAATCCCGGCCCGGCCAAAGCGGCGATGAAGATGATGGGCATTCTCGAAAGTGATACGTTGCGCGCGCCGCTCGCACCGATGACCGCGGCGAATCGCGAGAAGTTGCGGGCGATCCTGAAGGAGTGCGGACTGCTGTGATCACGATCGAAGATCGCATCAAAGCGCTGGGCAGCAACACCGATCGCACCGAGGCGGTGAAAACGGTTGGCCTGTTCCTCTCGGAGCTCGAAAAAGGAACGGTTCGCGCCGCATTGCGCGACGAAGACGGCGTCTGGAAAGCGCAGCCGTGGGTGAAAGAAGGAATCCTCGCCGCGTTCCGCTTCGGCATCCTCGCGGAGTTCGCCTCCGGCTCGCTCTCCTTCGTCGACAAAGACACGATTCCCGCGCGCCGCTTCAAAGTGCAGGACGGCATTCGCATCGTTCCCGGCGGCTCCTCGATCCGGCGCGGTGCGTTCATCGCGAAAGGGGTCGTCGTCATGCCGCCCGCATTCGTGAACGTCGGCGCATATGTCGATGAAGAGACGATGATCGACTCGCACGCGCTGGTCGGCTCATGCGCGCAGATCGGAAAACGGGTGCACCTCTCGGCCGCCGCGCAGATCGGCGGCGTTCTCGAGCCGATCGGCAACGTGCCGGTGGTGATCGAGGATGACGTCGTGGTCGGCGGCAACTGCGGCATCTACGAAGGAACGATCGTCCGCTCGCGCGCCGTCATCGGCGCCGGCGTCGTCCTGACCGGCTCGACCCCCGTGTACGACCTGGTGCGCGGCCAGATCTACCGCCGCACCGCCGACCGCCCCCTCGAGATCCCCTACGGTGCCGTCGTCGTCCCCGGCGCCCGCCCGATGAAAGGCCCCTTCGCCGAACAGCACGCCCTCCAGATCACGACCCCCATGATCGTCAAATACCGAGACGAAAAAACGGATTCCGGCACCGCCCTGGAAGAAGCCCTGCGCTAGCCGGCGCCATCGCTGCGGCAGCAAAGCGGGTCGGCGGGCTAAGAGCCCGCCGCTCCACCAAAACACGTGTGGCGACTCTCCCGAAACTCGCGTTCAGTTTGGAGTGCGGCGACGCCAGTCGCCGCTTTCACTCGCGGCAGCAACGCTGCCGCAGCAGCGAGCGGCCGGCGGGCTAAAGCCCGCCGCTCCACCAACCCAACGCATGGCCACTCTCGCGAATCGCACGTTCAGTTTGGAGTGCGGCGACGCCAGTCGCCGCTTTCACTCGCAGCAGCAAAGCTGCCGCAGCAGCGAGCAGCTCGGCGGGCTAAGA
>DASVUA010000694.1:0-1585 GCA_036387295.1 Thermoanaerobaculia bacterium
TATTTCACGCTCTGACGCGCTTCGCCGAGGTGTAAGGCATTGAGCGACGCCCCTGAAACGACTGTGTAGTTGTACGGGTAAGCAGCCAGCCCCATCTGCGTCCGTGCCTGGTCGAGTGCCGTCCGAAGTCCAGTGAAATCAGCAACGAGCAGCGCGCCGGGCGTAGGCCAGCTCGCCGGTGCAAGGCCAGTCGCGGCGCGCACAGCATCCACCGCCTGCCGCACTTCCGTCAGGTGTATGGTCTTGAGCAGCGTGGCGTTCAACGTCACAGGATCGTCGCTAAACAGCGCCGACGATTTTACGGTCGCGTAATCCGCCGGGCTGGGCGCGCTGAGATTATTGCCCGCGTCTTTTGCAAGCACGCGGTAAAGATATGCCACTGGTGAGGCCTGAACTGGCGGAGCGTCCGTATAGTTCGTCGTTTGCACGGTTGCGACCGTGGCGTAAGTGCCGGCAAGCGATGTGCTCCGCTGGACGACGTATGCCGTGGCGCCGGTGACACTGCTCCACGCGACGCTCACGGAAGCGCCGCCTGAAGTCGTGGTTGCCGAGGCGGTTGCGGGCGCGGTGAGCGGCGGCGCGTTGACCGTCACAGAGAAGGCGCCGCTATCTACGTAATTCACGATATTCGAGCAGGTGGAAGCCGTGACACGCACCCAATGAGTGAACGTTCCGTCCGTCGCCGGGGCAAATGTGTAACTGCCGCTCGACGTAGTCGCGGTGAGTGTCGACTGCGCCACGTTGCCGACCGGGCCGCGATACCACTCGTAGGTGAGCGGCGGAGGACCGGACGCCAGAAAGTTCAGTGTGACATTGTGATTGCGCGTGACGGTATGGCTGGTCGGCGCCGAATACGCGTAAACGCCGACGACGCGTGCGAGCAGGTTCGGCGACGGTCTCGTCGGATCGGGAGACAGCGGCAGGGCCGCTGAATCTTCGATCATGCCACTCGAGCCGTTCAGTTGCAGCGCGCGAAGAAAGTCCTCGCCCGTCGCGCCGGCGTGTGCGTGCTGCAGAAACAGCGCGGCGATACCAGCAACCATTGGTGCCGAGAACGACGTTCCCGACGCCAAGGACTTCGGCACGTCGTCCTCTCTGCCGAGGCGGTCGCGATACCACGAGCTGTTCTGAGCGTTGTGAGCCAGACTGGCAGACGTGATGTTCTTCGCCGGTGCGAACACCGACACGCAAGGGCCGTGGTTCGAACCCGGTGAGCCAGCGGCGCCACATTGACTCGAATCACCGGCTCCACAAATCCACCGGGCATCTTTCACCGGTGAAGTGGAGTCATGAATCGGCTCCGCTCCCTTCTCGCCATAGGCGGTTCCGTTGTTCCCCCTGAAGATCAAGTGGTTCGCCTGCGTGACTTCGGTCGTATTTTTGATCATCGTCCCGCCGACCGTAATGACGCCTTTCCGAAGCGACGTGACCGTGTTGCCGTTCGACAGCCGCGCAGGGCTCAGGTTGCAGGCATCCTGGTTTTGATTGTTCGCGGACGTAACGACAATGAACCCCGCATCCACGACGGCTTCGACCGCGAGCTCGAATGCACCGAGGTTGGCGTCCGTGTTCTGGATCGGCCGCC
>DASVUA010000695.1:0-2133 GCA_036387295.1 Thermoanaerobaculia bacterium
ATCGGCGAGAATCCGAACGTCTTCATCCTCCACTCGAACCTCGGGCTGATCCTGTTCAAACAGGCCAAGAACGACGACGCCGAGCAGTTTCTCCGCCGCGCGATCGAGCTTCGCCCGAATTACGCCAAGTCGCATCTCTACCTCGGCCTGCTGTACCGCCAGAAGAAAAAGTACGCGCTCGCGCTTGAGCATCTGAAGTTCGCCGGCGCCGACAAACTGGTGCGCGAAGTCGAACAGGAGATGCGTCCGCCTGCGCCGAAAGCAGCGCCCGCAGCGCCGGCTCCCGCGGCTCCGCCGGTCGCTGCGCCTGCTGCTGCTGCTGCTGCGCCGCAGCACGTGCCGCCCGTCGTGCTGCAGCCGCGAAACGCGCCGCCGACCGTCACGACGCAACAGCTTCCGCCGCAGACGCCCGCGCGTCCGGCCGAACAGCCGCCGGTCGCCTACACGATTCCCGGCGGCACGCCCACGCCCGCACCCGAGCCGGTCGTGCGCGCCGTCACTCCTCCGGTTGCGCCGGACGCGGTGGCGTCACCGCACGCCGCGACGACTGCCGCCCGCAAACTGCAGGACGCGGTCGACGAGCCGCAGCATGTCGAAGCGAAACGCATCGACGTCGGACGGAAGATCGAAGGCGCCTCGCGCACGTTCGCGCTGCACGAGAACGGTTTCCTCGAGATCAATTTCGCGCGCAACGTGCACGTGAAACGCGGCACGGTCTCGAGCTACTCGGGCAACCTCAAGTTCGTCGCCGAATCCGGGCTCCTCGGCACGACGGCGCAGACGCTCGTGAAAGCAGTCGGACAGGGGAAGATCTTCGTCTATGAGAAGGGACGCAAGACGTTCCTCCTCGATCTGAACGACGAATTCATCTACGTCGAAGGCAGTAACCTGCTCGCGCTCGAAGACTCGCTCACGTATCGCGTCGAGCCGATCTACGACGCCTCGTACCAGCGCAAAATCGACACGGTGAAGATCTTCGGCAAAGGCTCGCTCGCCATCTCCACGCACATTGAGCCGCTGACTCTCCGCGTCACGCGCGACTACCCGCTCTCCATCTCCTCGAGCGCCCTCGTGGCCTGGACCGGCAACGTCATCCCGACGGTCGTCGACGATCAGTCGCTCGAGAACGTGATGATCGAGAACGTCGGCAACCTCGGGTTCAAGATCCGTTTCGAGGGCGACGGCGTGGTGGTTTCGGAGCAGTAGCGCGTCCGATCGCTCGGAACCGGTCTCACATCCCGAGCGCACGCACGGCGAACGGCACGATCACGAAGAGCTGGATGGCGTCGAAGACCCCGTGCGCGATGACGCCGGGGAGGACGTTTTTGGTCCGGTAGAACGTGATGCCGATGACGAGCGAGACGATCGTCACGCCGATGAGGAGCAGCGGGTTACCGTAGGTGAAATGCGCGAGTGAGAAGAGGATCGTCGAGGCGATAAGTCCGACGCGCTTCTGCAGGAACGAGCGGAAAAACGCTTCTTCGACCGTCATCGCGGAGAGGACGATCAGCGCCTTTTTCCAGAGCGCGAGATTCGCCATCCAGCCGATCATCGCCGGCGGCTCTGCCGGCGTGTCGATCGCTCCGACGCCGCGCAACGCGAGGGCGAATAGCGCGGCGGTCGTCAGTGTCACGATCCATCCGCCGACACCGACGGCCGTTCCGATCGCGACGACTTCCGCCGGCCGTTCATGACGGATGTTCAGGAACTCACGCAACGCAGGCCGTCCGCTGGCGAGCCACCAGCCGGCGAGAAACACGATGAGCACCGCGTGAATGACGAAAAGGCCGTAAAAGGGCGTTTTCTCGAGCTGTTTCGGCGTGGCCGGACTGAGCGCGGATCCAGTGACCATCAGCGCCAGCAACACCATGAACGCGCCGAGCCACAGATACGCGAACCACTTCGCCGCCGCGGAAGGAAACCGGTCGCAACTGAGAAGGTTGTGGCGCTCGTTCAAAAACACGATCGCGCCCCAGACCAGAAGAACAAAACCACCCGAGATCGCGTAATGCATGCGCCCCCGCAGTATAGACGCGATGGGTGCGAGCCCGGCGTCGAGACGCACGTGGGGTCAAAATGGAGCGGCGGGCTCTTAGCCCGCCGACCTTTGTGATTGCTCGGCGGGCTAAGAGC
>DASVUA010000696.1:0-1882 GCA_036387295.1 Thermoanaerobaculia bacterium
TACACCGAGGGGGTCGGGGGTTCGAATCCCTCACCCCGCACCACTTCGAATCGCGCCGGCACGCCGCCCCACCGATGTCTGCAAAGACGCCACACGAAAGCGCACGCGCACTGCGATAGACTCCCGCCGCTCATGCTGAACATGCTCAAACGCGGTGCGCGGCTGCTCGTCCTGGACGACGATCCGTCGATGCAGAAACTGGTCGGAACACTCCTGCGCCGCGCCGGCTATCGGGCCGACATCGTGAGCGCTGGCCGGCAGGCCATCGAGAAGATCGAGGCGAACGACTACGCCGTGATGCTGCTCGATCTGATGACGCCGACCGAGGGCGGCTTGACCGTGATCAAGCACCTGCGCGAGACCAAGCCCGAGCTCCTCAAGCGCGTCGTCCTCGTCACCGCCTCCCCCGAATCGGTGCTGCGCGGCGTCGACAAGGACGTCGCCGGCATCGTGCGCAAACCGTTCGTGGCCGACGACCTCATCAGCGCCATCGAGCGCGTGCTCGCGCAGTGATGCAGCTGCGCATCTCCATCCTTCCCGCATCGCTCGCCGTCT
Organism: Thermoanaerobaculia bacterium; assembly: GCA_036387295.1. Classification (GTDB taxonomy): domain Bacteria; phylum Acidobacteriota; class Thermoanaerobaculia; order Gp7-AA8; family Gp7-AA8; genus QHVT01. Next base: position 556 of record DASVUA010000696.1, read on the forward strand.
GCCGCCTCGCACCCGATGCGGCGGTGCCGTCATGGGTTCGAGGGGCGTTCACGACCGTCACCCGGACGGCCGAAGAGCTGTCGATCGTGTGTGATGACGACGCCGTTCCGGACGGCGTGCAGGTCGAGCGCGTCTGGCGGGCGCTCAAAGTCGACGGGCCGATTCCGTTCGAGATGACCGGCGTCGCCGCGGCATTGATCGCGCCGCTGGCCGAGGCGCGGATCAGCGTCTTTCTCATCGCCACGTTCGACACCGACTACCTGCTGTTGAAAGACGACGTCGTCAGCGCCGCGGTCGCCATCCTCCGGGCCGCGGGTCACGAGATCAGGTGATCGCCGTTCCCGTTTTCCTTCAGTGCGCCGGGCATCCGCCCCTCGCTTGAACGGAGGCAACTGCGGATGAGATCGACGAGCTGCCGCAGGATGACGGGACGCCGCAGCACGATCTGCACGATGTCGACGTCGAGCGTGCGGGCCGCTTCCGGCTTTGCCGCCAGCACCAGCACGACGGGGCGATTCGCCGGCGCCATGTCGTGGATCCGGGTGATCACGTCCTCCACGTTGCCGTACGGGAGTGCCACGTCGACGAGGAGCAAGGCGTAGCGCTCGGCGCCGAGTTTTTCGACGGCGTCCGTCGTGTTGGAGACGCAGTCGGAGAAGATATCGAGCTCCAGCAGGGCGCTGAAAAGCTGCTGGCGGATGTCCGGGTCGGCATCCGCGATCAGAACGCGTCGCACTTCTGCACTCATCCGGTCATGGTATTTACAAGTTATTTGCCAACGATCGACGTTTCTATGACGCTCTTCCACCGCCCGTAGACCGGGTGGAACGTCGCCCGCAATTCTCTGGTGCATGGCAAACGAAGAACTGAGAAAGAACGGAATGATGTCCCACCTGCTCGACGCGCTGGAGCGCGGCGAAGACATCGGTCATTACGGCCGGCTGACGTTCGCAATGATCGCGCGTCACTTCCTCGATGAAAACGAGCTCTGCGCCTGGCTGCAGAAGAATCCCGGCGTCAGCGAGCACGACGCGAAAGTGCTGCTCACGCAAGTTGAAGGACGCGACTACAACCCGCCGCGCCGCGAACGGATCGTCGAATGGCAATCGCAGCAGGACTTCCCGATCTGCCCCACCGACGACCCCGACGCCTGCAACGTCTACCGCGACCTCAAGTTCCCCGACCACGTCTACGAGCACATCCAGCAGTACTACGACAAAAAGGCAGAGGCGTCGTAGCGCATCGCGAGCGCCGCGTTCTGGCCGCGTACTGGTGGAGCGGCGGGCTCTTAGCCCGCCGACGTTTTCGCTTGCTCGGCGGGCTAAGA
>DASVUA010000697.1:0-6033 GCA_036387295.1 Thermoanaerobaculia bacterium
CCGATGCGATCGCGGTCGTTTTCTTCGGTGACGGCGCGGCGACCGAAGGGATCTTTCACGAAGCGATGAACCTCGCCGCGGTGTGGGACCTGCCGGTGCTGTTCGTCTGCGAAAACAACCAGTGGCAGGCCTACGTCCATCGCAAAGAGACGATGCTCGCCGATCACGTCAGCGACTTCGCCAAAGCGTATCGCGTCGCGGCACGCACCGTGGACGGCAACGACGTCGAGGCAGTCGGCGACGCCGCCAAGTTCGCGGTCGACTATGTCCGCAAGAACCGGAAGCCGTATCTGCTCGAGACGTACACCTACCGTCTGCGCGGGCACATGGAGCCGGACGATCAGTCGTATGTCGATAAGAGCGAGCTCGCGGCCTGGAAGAAAAAAGACCCGATCGCGACGCTGGAGCAGCGCCTGCTCGACAACGGTTCCTTCGACGCCGGCGAGCTGGCGGAAGTGAAAGCGCGCATCTCGCGCCGCATCGAGGCGGCCGCGCAGTTCGCGCTCGAATCGCCGTATCCGAGCTTCGACGAGCTCACCACCGACGTTTACGCGTAATCGAGGACGAGGACGACCATGAATATGACAACCATCACTGCGGATCAGGCCATCAACGAAGCGCTCGCCGAGGAAATGAGGCGCGACGCAACGGTCATCGCGTTCGGCGAAGGCGTCGCCACGAAAGGCTACAAGCTCGTCGAAGAATTCGGCGGCAAACGGGTGCGCAACACGCCGCTGGCCGAGGGAATCATCGCCGGCACGGCGGCCGGCGCGGCGGCGACCGGACTGCGGCCGCTCATCGACCTGCTCTTCGCGCCGTTCGTCACGTTCGCGATGGACGAAATCGTGAACAGCGCCGGAAAACTGCGGTATCTCTCGGGCGGCCAGTTCAAGTTCCCGATGGTGACGCTCGTGCGCACCGGCGCCGGCTGGGGCGTCGGCGCGCAGCACAATCACAACAACGAAGCGTGGTTCGTGCACACGCCCGGCGTGAAAGTCGTGATGCCGTCGAATCCCGCCGACTTCAAAGGGATGCTGAAGGCCGCGATCCGTGACGACAATCCGGTGATGTTCTTCGCCGACATCGGCCTGCTGCACACGCCGGGCGAAGTTCCGGAAGGGGAGCACGTCGTTCCGATCGGCAAGGCGGCGGTAGTGCGTGAAGGTGCGGACGTGACGCTGGTGTCGTACGCGAAGACAGTGCACACCTGCCGCGAAGCAGCGAACGCCCTGCAGGAGCAGGGGATCTCGGCCGAAGTGATCGATCTCCGCTCGCTCAAGCCGCTCGATGAAGAGACGGTCCTCGCCTCGGTTCGCAAGACCGGTCGCGCGGTGGTCGTGCACGAAGCGTCGGCGATGTGCGGTGTCGGAGCCGAAGTCGCCGCGTTCGTCGCGGAGAAAGCGTTCAGCTCCCTGAAGGCGCCCGTCATCCGCATCGCCGGTCCCGACGCGCCGGCCGCGGCGTCGTTCCCGCTCGAAGCGGCGTTCGTTCCGAACGTGGAGAAAATCGTGAACGCCGTCCGCCGCCTCGGCGTGCGGTGAGGCTTCGGCAGCGCGCGGCGCAATGAAGCGCCATCTGGTGGAGCGGCGGGCTTCAGCCTGCCGAGGAATGCTCGGCGGGCGGAAGCCCGCCGCTCCACCAAAGAACGCGCGGCTGTACAGGCGCTCCAAATACAATCGCGCGCAATGTTGAAATCAGCGGTGCGTGAGTACCTCGAGTCGACGCGCGACGTCGAAGGATGGTTTTTCCCGATCGACGCGCATCTGTTTGCGATCGTCGATGAGATTCAGAAGCGAGAAGGAATCACCGGAAACCTTTTCGAGATCGGCGTGCATCATGGGAAGACCGCGCTGTTTCTCGCGAAGATGGCCGCGCCGGGCGAGGTGCTCGGGGTCTGCGATGTATTCGAGCAGCAGGAGTTGAATCGCGACCGCTCCGGCGAAGGGAATCGCGAGGTGTTTCTGCGGCACATGCGAACGCACAATGCCGAGGCGCGGGTGTTCGCGATGCTCTCGTCCGCGCTGACGGTGGCCGAGACCACCACGCGCTGCCGTTTCGTGCACATCGACGGCGGCCATCGCCCCGAGGACGTGCTCAATGATCTCGAGGTCGCGGAGCGGGCGCTGTTGCCCGACGGTATTGTGGCGGTCGACGATGTGTTCAATCCGAACTGGCCGGGCGTCAGTGAAGGCTTTTACCGCTTCAAAGGCGCGCTGGCGCCCATTGCGATCGGCGGAAACAAGGTGCTGCTCGCGCGTCCGGAAGCCGCGGCGCGGTATGAACGCCATTGGCAGGAGCTCGACCGGTGGCGCGACTTCATTGCGCCGGAGCCGTTCGCGTTCGGGTTCAAGGAATGGCTCGGCCGCAATGTGCTGACCATGATTCGGCTCGCGTGGGTCGATCTCGATCCGCTCGGCGCCGCGCGATTGCACGCTGCTTCGTTCCCAGGATGACGGACGGGACGCGCGTCGCGGCCCGCCCGCACTGGCCTAATCGGCGACGACTTCCTGCGGCAGTTTCACCAGCATGCCGGCCGGCGGCGGGGTGCGCAGGTCGTAGCCGTTGATGTTCGCGATCGCTTCCGCATGCGCCGTGCTGCCGGTTGCGCGCTGCGCGATCTGGCTCCAGCTCTCACCGCTGCGCACAGTGCCGAGGCGTATGCGTGGTGGCTCGATCGACCGGACGCGCTGCTGATTCACCGACATCTGCGAGAGGATGTCGGCCATCGGACTCTGCGAGCGGCTCGCGCCGCCCGGCGTGACGAACATGAGCACCGTCACGTGATCGCCGTGCACGAACTGCGTCGTCTCGACGCCGACCACGCCGCTTTGCGTCCGCCCTTGCCAGACGTCGACGGCAAAGCGCTCGCCGCTGCCCATGCGGGCGTCGCGCGAGCCGGCGTACTGAAGGCCCATCTGCTCGAAACGGATGCGGACCGCGTTCTGTGCGTCGCGTCCCTGCAACTGCCGCGCTTCGACTTCCTGCGCGACGAAATAGCTGCTCGCATTGCGTCCGCTCGGGCGCATGGCGAAAAGGATTCCAGGCTCCGTCGACGCGACCCAGCCGCGCGGTGCGGTGACGACGAGGCCGTGCGCCCGGTCGTAAATCGTATTGCCGCGGATCACCAGTTTTTCCGTGCTGTTGCCGGTGATGACGCCGTCCAGCAGGCGGACGAATTCGTCGCGGTCAGGCGCTTCGAATGTGCCGGCGGAGGCCATGCCGTTCAGTTCCGTGATTTTTTGCTGTACGTCGCGTACGCGCTTGGCGGGCTCCGGATGCGACATGAAGTAGCGGTCGAGGCCCGACGTTTCGCCTTTGTCCAGGCGCTGCAGAGTCATGAGCATCCGTTCGGCGCCGACCGGATTGAAGCGCGCCTCGGCCATGTAGCCCGTTCCGAGCAGGTCGGCCTGCGTTTCATGCGCACGTGAATAGCGCTGGAAGAGCAGGCCGAGTCCGATCTCGGCCAGTTGCCCGTACTGCTGCAGGACCTCCGGGCCGGCCACTACTGCGCCCAGGACCATGCCGAATTGCGCGAGCTGCTGGCGCGAGATCTGTTGTGCGCTGTGCCGCGCGGTGACGTGGGCGATCTCGTGGCCGAGCACGCCGGCCAGCTCATCCTCGGAATTGATGCGCTCGAGCATGCCGCGCGTCACGTAAATGTACCCCCCGGGCAGCGCCATGGCGTTGACCATCGGCGTGTCGAGCACCGTGAACTGCCACGGGAGATGCGGGCGCTCCGAGGCCGCGGCGAGCTGGCGGCCGATTCGCTCGACCAGCCGGTTCAGTTCCGGCTTCTCGTCGTAAACGCCGAACTGCTGAATGATTTGCGCGTGAGACTGCTGTCCGATCGCGATCTCCTGCGATTCGGGGACGATGTTGAATTCGCGTTTACCGGTTGCGGGATTCGTGCTGCAGGCAGCGAGCAGCACGAGCGTCAATGCGAGTGAGGCTTTGCGCATGTAGGCTCCTTGTTCGAAGCTCTACAGTTCAAGCGGAGTGCCCGGTCGGCTAGCGGTGATCAATTATGACCAGAGGGACAACAGCGACAGAGTGTCACGCTCATCTCGGATAGGCCGCAGAATTGTTCGCTGAACTTGCGCTCCGCGAGAATCGCCGTTGGGTTTGGAGTGCGGCGACGCTAGTCGCCGCTCTTACTTGCGGAGGCGCCAGCCTCCGCTTCTCGGCGCATGCGGCAGCTGACGCTGCCGCGAGTGATAGCGGCGACTAGCGGCGTCGCCGCACTCCAGATCAACGCGCCTTCATCCGCATCCGCAGTTCCGTCGTGACACCGCGATGGCAGGGGATGCAGAGCGTCCTCATGTTTTCCAGGTTCGAATCGCCGCCTTCGACGACCGGTAGGATGTGATCCGCTTCCCACCACGACTTGCGCTTCTTATGGATCTCGCCGTTTTCCTGCAGCTCGCGAAGCTGACGCATTCGTTCGGCAAACGGGAGCCGCATGATCTTGCGGCGCAGCTTGTGGGTGTCGATGTCGCAAAGCGCGCAAACGCCTTTGTCACGCTCGAACACGCATTCGCGCAGATACGAAGTGCTCGACCGCAACCGCCACTCGTGCACACACGCGTCCGAACAAAATGTACGACGCCGCCCGCTCACCACACCCTTGCACCATCGGCACATGGGTGGATTGTAGCGGGTTGGCGGTTGGCTGTTGGCTGTTGCGCGTTGACCGTTGGGGTTGCCCGTTACCCGTTGCCCGTTACCCGGGCGTTCTCGGCTGGCGGGAGTTGGGGTCGCAAGTTGCGACTTGCGAGTTGCGCGTTTGCGCGGTATTCACCCGCCAGCCCCAACGGCCCGGGTAACGGGCCACGGGCAACGGGCAACGGGCCACGGGCCACGGGTAACGGGCAACACATCGGCCAACCTCAAACCCCGCTCGGAAACGTCTCCGGCGCTTCTCCAGAATGCCAGGTAGGGGCTTGTTCCAGCGGTTCGACGGCTCGTGTTTCGTCGAAGTGAATCATCGCGTCGAATTGTTGGGGGAGGCGGGCGTGAAAGTAGTGACTCTGGCGTTCGGTGTCGGGGCGATAGATAACGCCGATTGCGCGCTGCAGGCGGGCCTCCTCGAGCTCATCGGCTGCAACACTGTCGCCGCGGAAGGTGAAGTAATACGGCGTAGGCGAGACCTGGTGAAAGACCTCTTCGTAGCTGTTCTTCAGCGCGGGAACTACAGTCTTCCGCTGCGGGGGCTCGTCCCAGTCGTCTGACGCGGTGACGGTGCCGGTGTACGTACTGAAGCCGATCAGGACCGCGTCGTCGTCATACCGTTCGCGCACGAGCTGGCCGACATTGAGCTCCCCCTGCTGTCCCATCTCTGTAAAGCGCGCGTCGCCGAGGTGGGAGTTGTGCTCCCAGACCACCACCTTTGCCCGTCCGTGCGTTTTTGAAAGATGCGCCACCAGCGCGTCGATCGTCTCGGCCATGTGGCGGTCGCGAAGGTTCCACGACGAGACGCGGCCGGCGAACATCGACCTGTAATACTCCTCGGCATTGGCGACGAGGCGCGCGTTCTGTTCCGCGTAAAAATGCTCGTCCGGCGGCAGTCCCGATTCGTTCGCCAGTTCGGCCGCGCGTCGGCGCAGGTCGGTGAACTGCGTCACGACCGCGTCCTGACACGATTGTGCGATGCCGGCGGCGGTCGCATAGCCATACGCCTGCGCTTCGTCGCCGTAATGATCGAAACAGGAGTAGCGGCGCCGCGCCTCCTTTGCCGCTTCCGGATCGACTTTCTCGAGGTACTGAATCACCGCGTCGATCGAGGAGAAGAGCGAATAGAGATCGACGCCGTAAAAGCCGACTTTCTGGTTCGTGTCACTGAGGGCGTCGTTGAAGCTGCGGAGCCATCCGACGAAATCGAGCACGTCGGCATTGCGCCACATCCACGTCGGGAAGCGCGCCTTGAAGCCCTCCAGCGCTTCATTGGCGCTGCCGTCGTCGCTCATCGCGCGAACGAAGCGATTGACGCGGTATGCATCCGGCCAGTCCGCTTCCACCGCCACCGCGTGAAAGCCT
>DASVUA010000698.1:0-8631 GCA_036387295.1 Thermoanaerobaculia bacterium
TTCCCATCGACTGGTACCCGCTGAAGCCACCCTTCCCCCAATCGGCGAGCAGGTCACCCGTGAGCAAGCCATCAAGTCCATCAATGCGCAACCGCTGCTTTTCACGCCTGGCAGCAAATTCAGCTACAGCAACGCCGGCTACCTGATTCTCGGCTATATCGTCGAATCGGTCGCCGGCAGGTCGTTCGCCGATTTCATCCATGAGGAGTTTGCCTTGCCGCTCGGACTGATCGACACGGGCGTGTGCGGCACGCAAAACCTGCCGCAGCCTCTCGGCCACGCGTTCCTCGCCACGGGCGTCAAAGAAGTACCCGCAATCCATCACTCGCAGATGTTCTCATCGGGTGCGGTGTGTTCCACCGCGTTCGATCTCGCACGCTGGTCGCACCTGCTGGCGAGCGGCCGCGCCATCCTGCCTGCCTCATACGAGACCATGACCACTCCCGGACGACTCAACAATGGCAGCGTTGTGCCTGACAACTACGGGATGGGACTGTACGTAATGAACATGCTGGGGCACCGGGCCGTGTCGCACAGTGGCCTGACGCTCGGGTTTGCGAGCTTTTTCCTCTATCTGGCCGATCAGGAGATTGCCGTTGCGGTGATCATGAACGCGGCCCCGCCCCCATCCGGCCGCGCGCCGCAGATCATCGCCGAGGCGGTGGCGAAAGCCGCGCTCGGCGCACTGTAGCGATCATTCGTCCGTAGCGAATTGTCACCTCAGCCGTTCAAACGCACAACCACAGTGCCACACATTTCAAGTTGATCAGCTCGGGCGCGCGCCGTTCACAACGGCTGCCATTGCCCGAAAAGGATGACGACAAAAATGTTCAAGTCAAAAGTTTCTTCGCTCGGTTTACTGTCCATGCTGATGTTCGCCTCGGTGGCGAGTGCCAGTGCCTTTCGTGCAGCGGATATTGTTTACCTGCCTGCCGTTGGCCGCCTCCAGGGTGCCGCCGGCGCCTTCTTCAAGACCGACGTCACGATCACCAACATGAGCGATGCGCGCGTCGTCGTGCAGGTCGCGTATGTCGAGGGCAGCGGAGACAACTCCAGTGCCCTCAATACGCTGATCACGCTTCCGACATTCGCGCCGCGCGAGCGCCGCGAGATGATCGACGCTGCCCGGAGCGCGCTCAATCGCGAGACTGCCAATGGGTACCTGATCTTCTTCTCCTGCCGCGAAGGAGGCAACTGCACAAGCTGCGAGAGCAATGGTGGCGACTGCCTGAACATCGCCGTCCAGGGCCGCATCTATAACGACACGCCGGGCGGTACGTTCGGCCAGTCGTTGCCGGGGATTCCGTGGTACAGCTACGCCGCGCTCACCTCGGCCGATCGCGGTACGCACCGTCTTTCGATCAACGGGATCCGCAATACCGCGGACTATCGAACGAACATCGGCCTCGTGAATGCGTCTCAGTTCTCCTCGACCGTTCTCCGCCTCCGCCTCTTCAACAATACCGGCACGCAGATCGGCGAAATGGACCAGACGCTCGGGCCGCTCGGCCGCATCCAGTTTCCGGTGACCCAGATCGCCGCCGCCTTCAGTGGCGACGGCTACGTCACCGTCGAACAGGTCAGCGCCACGCCGTCGCCGGGACAGACCGACGCGCTTCCAGGCTTCTTCGCCTACGGTTCGCTTCTCGACAACCGCACCAGCGATCCGACCACGCTCGAGGCGCAGTTCGATGTTCCGCTGCCGTTCGAGTGCGCCTTCGGTTCCCAGGCGCAGCCCCGCCGCATGATCAGCCGCGAAGGCTCTGCCGATCGGTAGTGAAAATCGGGCCGCCAGGGAACTGGCGGCCCGTCATTGCGACGGTCGATGAGCACTTTCGACGTGCTTCCCCTGGAAACAGGGGCCGAAGCGCACGGCGACGGACTTCGTCACGCGAGTGTTGCAGCGTCTGAGGCAGGACGTAGCGTCGCAACGTGCAACACTGTCGACGTTCGCTTCCCCGCTCCGCCACCAGTCACAATGCGCTGAACGCCGCAATTTCGGAGGCCATCAAATGAAAGGTTTGCGTATGACGCGTCACGCGCTCCCTTTACTTCTGCTCGTCGGATGCACCATGGCTTCCTCGCCACAGCGTCCTTTCTACGAGGAGGAACGCACCCCGTTTGATGCTCCCGACCTCGCCGAGGAGTACTCGCGCCTCAAGAGGATTGGTGAGCGAAACGACCTGAATACGCCGCAGCTGTACGCCGAGGCGCGGGAGCGGCTGCGGTCGATGCGCTCCTACTCGGTGACGCTCGATCGAGAACGACCGCCGCTCGCGGAGCGCGCGTTGACCAGCGACGCCGCGGCCGACCGGACTCTGGCGCGATGGAGCTGGCTCGGGCCGGGAAATATCGGCGGCCGCACGCGTACGCTCGTCATCGATCCCCAGCAGACGGAGACGATGTACACCGGTGGCGTTTCAGGAGGCGTCTGGAAGACCACCGATGGCGGCGCCGCCTGGCGTCCGACCGGCGACACCCTCGCCAACATCGCCATCAACTCGCTGGTCATGGACCCTCACGACAACAAGAGACTCTATGCCGGGACCGGAGAGGGTTACTTTCGCGAAATCGTTCGGGGCACCGGACTGCCGCTTCGCGGCGGCGGGATCTTTGTCTCGATCGACGCCGGAGAGAGCTGGTCGATTCTCGAAAGCACGCGCACCAGCGACTTCCATTTCGTGAACGATCTGTTCGTGAGCTCGATCGATCCGAGCCGCGTCTATGCAGCGACGAGGACCGGCGTCTTCCGCTCGTCCGATGCTGGACAATCGTGGAGCCGAGTCCTCGCTGTCGGTGTCTCAGGCGGCTGTCTCGATCTCGCTGCGCGGCCCGGGGCAGCGTCCGACTACCTCTATGTATCGTGCGGGACCCTCGCGCAGGCGACCGTCTATCGCAACACGGACGCGGCCGCGGACGGTGAGTGGACCGCCGTGCTCTCGGAGCCCAACATGGGTCGAACCACGCTTGCCGTGGCGCCATCGAGCCCTGACGTCGTGTACGCATTATCGGCCAACAACGCTTCCACACCGGCAACGTTCAATCAGGGCCTGCTGGGCGTCTTTCGCTCGACCGAAGCGGGAGCTGCAGGAACGTGGAAAGCCGTCTTGCGGAACACGGCGAGCGACAAACTATCGACGCTCCTTCTTACGAATCCGATCGCCGCGTCTGAAGTGGACTGTCAGTTCAGTGAGAAGAATCAGTTCGTCACGATGGGCTGGTACTGCAACACGATCGCTGTCGATCCGGCCAATCCGGATCGAGTCTGGGCAGGCGGTGTCGATCTGTTCCGCTCCGACGACGGTGGCGCCACCTGGGGCGTGGCGTCCTATTGGTGGGCGAACCGTGCTGCCCCTGCCTATGTTCACGCCGACCAGCACGCCATCGTTTTCCACCCCGGTTTCGACGGGAACACCAACACCACGCTCTTCGCGGCGAATGACGGCGGCATTTTCAAGACCGATGAAGCGACCGACGGGGTGAAACGGGGAATCACCACGCTCTGCAATCCTGACAACGGCGAGATCGCCTGGAAACACATCAGCGGCAATCTTGGGATCACGCAGTTCTATCACGGCGCTGTATTTCCGAACGGCCGCGAATACATGGCGGGCGCGCAGGACAACGGCACGATCCTCGGCCGCGATGATCTCGGCACAAACGGGTGGAGCCTGATTGCGGGCGGCGATGGGAGCTATCTCGCGATCAATCCCTTGACGCCAAGCACGTTTTACGTGTCATCTCAGGGCGCGAACATCCTCAAAACCGAAAACGGCGGAAAGGCGTTCAAACCAGCAAAAACCGGGCTGTCCGATCAGTTCCTTTTCATCACTCCGCTGATGATGGATCTCGGAACGCCTCAGGTTCTCTGGACCGGCGGCAACAGGATGTGGCGAACGGACAATGGGGGCGACAGCTGGACTGCTGCCAGCACGACGCTCGGCACAGGGAAAGTAAGTGCGATCGCGGTCTCGGGGTCGCGAGTTCTTGCGGGCACTTCGAACGGCTTCATTTACCGAAACAACGACGCGCGTTCCGCGAATGCGTCGACGCAATGGCTCGGCGTGCAACTTCGCGAAGGCTTCGTCTCGTCGGTCACCCAGGATCCGGCAAATGCCGACGTTGTGTATGCAACGCTTGCAGGCTTCGGCGGACCACATGTCTGGAAGAGCACGGACGCGGGCGTCTCCTGGGCGCCGCTCGACGGAGAAGGTGACGGTCAGATTCCCGACATTCCCGTTCACTCACTCGTGGTCGATCCGCAGCGTACGGACCGCCTTTTCATCGGCACCGACCTCGGCGTCATGGTTTCGATCGACGGTGGTGCTCACTGGATGACGGAAGTGGACGGAATGCCAAACGTGGTCACTGAATGGCTGACGATCGGTGCCGCCCCAGGCGGGAGGTCGCTGTACGCCTTTACACACGGCCGCGGCGTCTGGCGCGCAACGTTGCCCGGCACACCTCGCCGCCGGCCGGTCAGGCACTAGGATACTCTGCCCGCTGGCAGCGGGCGGTCCGCGGCTGCGATTCCGCGCTCATAGCATCTCTATCGAATGGACGCCTTGAAGCCACCCCGCCGGGACACGTCGGATGTCGCCGTTCTGACACTCACGATCTCGGTATTGTGGCTGTTATTGACCGGCGCTCACATAGCGGATCAAATGATCAGCCGCTACTTCGCCGGGATCGACCTTCAGCCTGTGCTGGCGCTCCAGCATCTCGTGGTGCACACGACGCTCTCAGTGGCGATCACGCCGCTCCTCATTTACCTCCTCCGGCTCGTGCGCCAGGGCGCGCGCCTCGGCGCGGTGGCCTGGGCGTACTTCGCGGGCGTCGTGCTTGCGGTCGCAGTTCTGCGCACCTTCATGGGGATCGTTGCGGGAGTCGTCTTCTTTGAAGGTCATCTGACATTGCAACGGCTGAAAATATCGTTGCTACTGGAGACCCACACGCATGCGATCGAAATCATGATCGCCGGCGCCGTCATCCTTCTTTACTACAACGCACAATCAGGCCTGGAGCGGGAGCGTCTGCGCGCCGCCCTCACCGTTTCAAGGATGCAGCAACTCCGCGCACAGTTCCGTCCGCATTTTCTGCTGAACACGCTCAACACGATTGCCACACTCGTCCATCGCGATCCTAAAACTGCCGACGACCTGATCACCTCCCTCGCCACGCTCCTGCGGTCGACACTGGACCTCGACGACGTGGCCGAGATCCCGCTCGAGGACGAGCTCGAATTCGTGCAGGACTACCTCACCATTCAACAGGTCAGATTTGGCGCGCGGCTGCAAGCCTCCATCGATGCACCGGATGACGTTTTGCAATGCTCCGTCATCCCTCAAGTTCTTCAGCCGCTGGTTGAAAACGCGATCATCCACGGCATTCCGCACGCCTACCCCACCGGCCGGGTCAGGATTACGGCACGCATCGACAGAGACACTCTCGTGCTGCACGTGCGCGACAGCGGCTCCGCCGATCCGGCCACGATCAGCCGAGGCATCGGCCTGAAGAACCTGGAGGAACGGTTGACGACGATGTACGGTGGACGGGGAACGCTGTCGTTCTGCAACGAAGCGGACGAATTGGTCGCCGAAGTGCGGATCCCCGGACGGAGGGAGGATCGATGATTCGGGCACTGCTCCGCGCCTCCACCGCTCGTGCGCCGCAGGACATTTTTCGAATGGACGCTTCCACGTCAATACGCCGCGACATGTCGGATGTCGCCTTTCTGACACTCGCGATCTCGGTGTTGTGGCTGTTGCTGCACGCCGCGAACATAGCGGATCACCTGTTCGGCCTCTACGTACACGGGAAAAACCTCGAAGTCCCCGCGAGAGCATTGGTGAGGCTCGTGGTGACCACGGTGCTCTCCGGCGTGATGACGCCGCTCCTCATTTACCTCCTGCGGCGCATCCCGCGCGGCGAGCGCCTGAACGCCGCGGCCTGGATGCACTTCATCGGCGTCGTGCTCGCTTTCGCCGTTCTGCGCACGGTCGTCGGAGCGATCTCCTTCGCCGCACTGTGGGACTATGCGTTGACCTGGCACGGCCTGAAAAGGGCAATGATTGTCCAGACCCACACGCATGCTGTACACGTGGCGATCGCCGGCGCGATCATTCTCCTTTACGACAACGCACAATCAGGCCTGGAGAGGGAGCGTCTGCGCGCCGCCCTCACCGTTTCACGGATGCAGCAACTCCGCGCACAGTTCCGTCCGCATTTTCTGCTGAACACGCTCAACACGATCGCCACACTCGTCCACCGCGATCCGAAAACTGCCGACGACCTGATCACCTCCCTCGCCGCCCTCCTGCGGTGGACCGTGGACCTCGACGACGTGGCCGAGATCCCGCTCGAGGATGAGCTCGAATTCGTGCAGGACTACCTCACCATTCAACAGGTCAGATTTGGCGCCCGGCTGCAAGCCTCCATCGATGCAGCGGATGACGTTTTGCAATGCTCCGTCATCCCTCAGGTCCTTCAGCCGCTGGTTGAAAATGCGATCATCCACGGGATTCCACACGCCTATCCCACCGGCCGGGTCAGGATTACGGCACGCATCGACAGAGACACTCTCGTGCTGCAGGTGCGTGACAGCGGCTCCGCCGATCCGGCCGCGATCAGCCGAGGCATTGGCCTGAAGAACCTGGAGGAACGATTGACGACGATGTATGGTGGACGGGGAACGCTGTCGTTCTGCAATGAAGCGGACGAATTGGTCGCAGAAGTGCGGATCCCGGCGCGCGCGGAGGCTCGATGATTCGGGCATTGCTCATTGATGATGAACCGGTGGCGCGCGAACGAGTGCGTACGATGCTCGAAGCTCACGACGACTTTACGATCATTGGCGAGTGCGCAGATGGCATCGAGGCTCGCGACACGATCGCCGCGCTTCGGCCCGACGTCATTTTTCTCGACATCGAGATGCCGCGGCTGAACGGCATTTCTCTCATTGAAGCTCTGCCGGCGAGAGAACGGCCAATCGTGCTTCTGATCACCGCCCATACGCGCCATGCCGTGGAAGCGTTCGACCTCGCGGCGGCTGATTATCTGCTCAAGCCGTTCACGCAGGCACGCTTCGACCGTGCAGTGCAGCGTGCGCGACGCGCCACCGAAGCGCGAAACGCGCGCCAGGCGGACGCGCGGCTCGCATTCAAAAAAACGCGCGGTACGGTCATTCTCGTTCGGAGTGCAACCATCCGTTTCATTACGGCGGAGGGAAATTACGCGCGCGTCTACACGACGGACGGCGCGATCCTGGTACGCGAGACGATCCAATCGCTCGAGGAACAGCTCGATCCCGCCACCTTCATTCGCGTGCATCGAGCCGCAATCGTGAACATGAACTACGTCACCGAACTGCATCGCGATGCGGAAGGGCGCACTGCCGTCGTGGTTCAACCCTCGGAGCTCGTCAATGTCGGGCCGAAGTTCCGCGCGCGCGTCGAGCGGGCACTTGCGCCTGAACTGACCCGGCTCGAGCGCTGAAGAGCGGCCGCGAAGGCTCTGCCGATCAGTGTGAATCGGGTCGCCGCTCTTCCTCGCGCCAGCCGCAGCTCGCCGGCCGGCTGCTATACTTCCTCCCTTGCGGACAGCCCGCAGTGCCTCTCCGCCCTCGCGCGGCAGGGAAAACTCGCGCTGAACCTTTTGGAGGACGTCTCGACATGAAGCACATTGCCCTTTTCGCTGCTCTTCTGCTGACCACCACGCTCGCGTTCACCGGTAGCGCGCAACCGAACGACGCACAGGCGCTCCAGCAGCTCGGGCGCGATGCGATCACGCGCGGCGAGCCGGAAAAGGCGGCGGAGTATTTCGAGAAGGCGGTTGCGCTGAAGCCGAACAATGCCGAATACCACTATCAGCTCGCCAGTGCCTACGGCCTGGCGACGAACGGCGCGAGCATGTTCAAGGCGATGTCGCTCGGCAAGAAAGCGAAGGCAGGCCTCGACCGCGCGGTCGAGCTCGACCCGAACCTCATGGCGGCGCGCTTCGCGCTGCTGGAGTTCTATGTCGTCGCTCCCGCATTTGCGGGCGGCAGCGAATCGGCGGCACTCGAACAGGCGGCCGAAATCCGGAAGCGCGACGCGATCGACGGACATCGCGCGCTTGCGCGCATTCACGTGGCGGCGAAAAAGACCGACCTCGCGCGCAAAGAGTACGTGACCATGGTGAAAGAGCAGCCGGCGTCGGCGCGCGCGCATTATCACTATGGCTTCTATCTGATGCTCACCGAGAAGAATTACAAATCGGCCAGCGATGAATTCGAGACCGCATTGAAGCTCGACCCGTCGTACATGCCGGCGTATTTTCAGGTAGGCCACGCCGCGTCGCGCGGCTCGATCAATTACGCCCGCGGCGAGACGATGCTGAAAAAGTATCTGACGTACCGTCCCAAGGACGACGAGCCGCCCGCCGCCCGCGCCCACTACTGGCTGGGCGGCATCTACGAAAAACAGGGCAAGAAAGCCGAAGCGAAAGCGAGTTACGCAGCGTCGCTGAAAATCAATCCCAATCAGAAGGACGTACAGACGGCTCTGAAGCGGGTCTCATGAGCGGATTGCAACGAGTCTTCTTCTGGAGCGACGCAGCCCGTACTAAGACGTTGTCTGGTGGAGCGGCGGGGGG
>DASVUA010000699.1:0-5333 GCA_036387295.1 Thermoanaerobaculia bacterium
GAGTGGAGCGGCGGGCTTCAGCCCGCCGACGAATGCCCGGCGGGCTAAAGCCCGCCGCTCCACCAAACAAACGCGCGGCGAGTCAGAGCAGGCGACGTTTCTACGGCGCCAGAATGCGCAGCGGCGCGGCGACGGTGACCGCGCGGGTTTTCAAGCCTGCTTCGCGCATCACGTGCAGCAGCGCGGCGACGGTCTTTCCGCCTTCGAAGATGTCGTCGACGATGAGAAGCGACGTGGCGGTGGGGCGTTGCGGGAGCGGGGCGCAGCGCAATCCGGCGATGATGTCGAGCAGGGTCGTACCGGCCGCACCCGCCTGCGCGGCGTCGGACGCGCGGTCGACGAAACGCGTCAGATCGTCGGCCTCGGCGTGATGCGCGACGAAGGCCCGCAGATACGGAATCGCGAACTGGTGATCCGACGGCGGGGAGACGATCGCGTCGAACGCGCCGCCGAGCCCTTTCACCAGCGCTTCGACGCTCGATTCGAGCGTCGACTCGTACTCCTCGCGCGAAGAGTCGTCGCCACGCCGCGCTTTGCGCAGATGCTTGAGGAACGCGCAGTCGTCTTCCACGCGCGAGCGGCAGAGTGACGCAACGCGCACCATCTCACCCGTGGGGAGCGGAACGCCTTCGATCGCGAATACCCTGTTCATCGGCATGAAGCGGCACAGTATAAGGTCCATCACGCTCTCGCGCGACGAAGCGCGACGACTGCTCGTTGCGCATCACGGACTCATCCGCACACTCGGCCGCGCGGCACGCGGCACACGAGCCGTGCTCGACCGCCTGCGCTGCATTCAGCTCGATCCGCTCGACATCATCGGCACGAACGCTGACCTCGTGGTGATGGCGCGCGTCGACGACGTCGCGCGCGGCGACGTGTGGCGTCATCTCTTCCCCCGCCGCGCGTTCGAGCACTTTGCGAAAGAGCGCTGCATCCTCCCCGCACCCGCGTTTGCGTACTACCGCGCCGAGGGGCACGAAGCGCAGACGCCGTGGTGGTCGCATGGAGAGCGCGAGCGCCGCATCGCCCCAAAGCTCGTGCAGGCGGTGCTCGAGGAGATTCGCGCGCGCGGCCCGATCACCGCGCGCGAGCTCACCGATCACGGATCGGTCGAGCCGCTCGACTGGTCGGGCTGGAAGGGAACCGCGAAAGCGACGTCGATGGCTCTCGAGATTCTCTGGACGCGCTGCGACATCGTAGTGGCCGGACGCACCGAATCGCGCGAGAAGATCTACGACGTGCCGGAACGGGCGTTCGGTGAGCTCCCGCCGCCGCGCGAAGAGTTCGCGACCTGGGCACTGCGCGAGCGCGCACACGCGGCCGGCCTGCTGACGCGCGCCGGCGGCTCGATGTGGTCGATGCTGAGCCGTGTCCGCACCTCGCCGCTCGTCGAGCAGATGCTCGAATCGGGCGAGCTGGTCGACGTCGCACTCGAAGAGTCGACGCGCCGCTATCTCGCCGTCCCCTCGTTCTTCGAGCCGCGGCCCGCGCGCTACGACGGCCGCGTGCGCATCCTCGGCCCGCTCGATCCGCTGATCTGGGATCGCCATCTGGTCCGGCACGTGTTCGAGTTCGATTATGTGTGGGAAGTCTACAAACCCGAACGACAGCGCCGCTGGGGCTGGTACGTCTGCCCGCTCCTCCATCGCGATCAACTCGTCGGCCGCATCGACGCACGCGTCGAAAAACAGACGCTCGTGGTCTCGAAACTCTGGATCGAGCGCAACATCGACCGCAGCCTCATCGACGCCGCCCTGGAGCGGCACGCCCACATGTGCGGCGTAGAAAAAGTGCGGATAAAAAAGACAATCGAGGAAACGAGAACGTCCGGTGGAGCGGCGGGCTCTCAGCCCGCCGACGACTGAACAGCCGGCGGGCTAAGAGCCCGCCGCTCCACCATAAGACGATTCTTACGCTAGGACCGTCACGCGCCGGGATCGGGCGAATCGTTGTCGCGGCCGGGTTGATCAGGACGCGAAGGATCGCGCACGCCGCGCCTATCATCGCGGCGTGCACTTTTCACTTCGACCTCGCATTCGCATCGTCGGTGACGACGGGACGATCGTGCTCGGGCCTGGGAAGGCGGACCTCCTCGAGGCGATTGCGCGGACGGGGTCGATCCGTGCGGCGGCGGAGGAGCTCGGGATGTCGTACATGCGGGCGTGGACGCTCGTCCGCACGATGAACGCCGCGTTTCGCGAGCCGCTGGTCGAGAAGGTGCGCGGCGGCGCGGAGCAGGGAGCGCAGCTCACCGAGTCGGGCGAGAACGTGCTGCGCCTCTACCGCCGGATGGAAGAGAAAGCGGCGCGCGCGGTGGAGCCGTTGTGGTCGCGATTGCAGGACGAATTACCATAGCGGGCATGCGCGTCCTTTCCATCGTCATGCTCGTTCTGCTCGCTGCCTGCGGCGGCGAAACGCCCACCGGTCCGGATGGGCCGGTCGTGATCACGAACGTGTTCCGCGACACGTCGTCCAACATCACCTCGCGGCGCGCGGAGATCGTGTCTCGCAGTACGCGTTGGGAAACGGTGTGGAGCGAGATCCGCGGCACCGCCACGCGCCCGGTCGTCGATTTCGAGAAGAACATGGTGATCGTCGCCGCCCTCGGCGAAACGGCCGACAGCTGCAAACACGTGCGCGTCACCAAGGTCGAGCGGAACGTCGGCGCGATCACGATCACGATCGCCGAAACGCGCCTCCCCCCCAACTGCACCTGCCCGCCGAATATCGTCCGACCCGTGCATGTCGTCTCGATCCCACGCGGCGCGACGAACGCGTCGTTCAACTGGACCAGCATCACCGAAGGCACGTGTAACTGAGCTTGCACCGGCCGATATCTTCCGACGAAGATATCGGCGTGCGCCCGCTGCTCCTGCTCGTCATCCTCGTCGTCGCGCCGCTGCTGCGCGCCGCGGAGATTCGTGTCTTCGCCGCGGCAAGCCTGCGGGAGGCGCTCGAAGAGATCGCGGCGGAATACGAGCGCGGCACCGGCGACGAGGTCGTGTTCAGCTTCGGCGCCTCGAGCATCCTCGCGCGGCAGATCATGGCGGGGGCGCCGGCGGATCTCTTTCTCTCCGCCGACGAAGAGAAGATGGACGCGCTGGCGAAACGCGGTCTCATCGTCCCTGCTTCGCGCGTCAGCGTCCTTTCGAATTCGCTGGTGATCGTGATCCCGCATGACGCGCGGCCACGGCCGCTCCTCTCGATGCGCGCCATCGCACTGGCCGAGCCGTCGAGCGTGCCGGCGGGCATTTACGCCCGCAAGTATCTGCGGCGGATCGGACTCTGGACGCGGCTCGCGCCGAAAGTGATTCCCACCGACAACGTCCGCTCCGCTCTCGCGGCAGTCGAATCGGGCAACGTCGACGCGGCGTTCGTCTACAAGACCGACGTGCGGGTGGCGAAACGGGTGCGGGTGGCCTTCGAAGTGCCGCGCAATCAGGCGCCGGAGATCTCATACCCGTTCGCGTTGATCAACGGCGCGCGTCCCGCCGCGTCGCGCTTCCTCGCGTTCCTCCGCTCGCGTGCGGCGCTCGCGCGGTTCGCGAAGCATGGATTCGTGATCCGGTGAGCGAAGTCCTTTCGCTCACGCTGCAGACCGCGGCACTCGCGACGATCCTCATCGTGCCGCCCGGCCTTGCCGTTGCGTGGCTGCTCGCGCGTCGTAGATGGCGGGGCAAATCGCTGCTGGAGACGTTCGTCGCGCTGCCGCTCGTGATGCCGCCCGTTGCGACGGGTCTCATCCTCCTCGAGCTCCTCGGGCGCCGCGGGCCGATCGGGCGCGTCACCGGTCTCCAGATCGTTTTCACCTGGCGAGCGGTCGTAATCGCGATGATGGTCATGTCGTTTCCGCTGCTCGTGCGTGCGGCGCGCGTGGCGTTCGAAGAGGTCAACCCGCGCTTCGAGCAGCTCGCGCGGACGCTCGGCGCGAGCGAATGGCGCGTCTTCTTCACCATCACCCTGCCGCTCGCGGCGCGCGGAGTCATCGGCGGGATGCTGCTCGCGTTTGCACGCGCGATCGGCGAATTCGGCGCGACGATTCTCGTGGCCGGCAACATTCCGGGGCGGACGACGACGCTCGCGGTGGCGATCTACGACCGCGTGCAGCTCGGCCGCGACGACGAGGCATTTCGACTGGTGGCGGTGGCGGTCGTGATCGCGTTCGCGGCGGTCTGGATCTCTGAATCGTTCCTCGGGAGGCGACGTGACCGTCACGCTGCGTGACGTGGTGCTGCCGCTCGCCGAGTTTTCGCTCGACGTCACGTTCGAGCTGCATGCGCGGACGACCGCGCTGGTCGGCCCGTCCGGCGCGGGCAAAACGACGATCCTCGAATTGATCGCCGGGTTGCGCAAGCCGCTCAGCGGCCGCATCGAACTGGCAGGACGCGTGTTGAGCGACGCGAACGTCTTCGTGCCGCCGCGCGCGCGGCGGGTTGGCTACGTGCCGCAGGACGACGCGCTCTTTCCTCACCTCTCCGTGCGGCAGAACATCGTTTACGGCGCCCGCGAAACTCACGACGACGTGCTGCACGTGCTCGAGCTGATGCCGCTGCTCGAGCGCGGCGTCGAGCGGCTTTCGGGCGGCGAGCGAAAACGTGTCGCACTCGCGCGGGCGCTCTTCACACGTCCTGCGATTCTGCTGCTCGACGAGCCGCTGGCAGGAGTCGATCCGGCGTTGCGAGGGCGCGTCCTCGAATACCTCGTGCGCGTGCGCGACGAGCTCGCGGTGCCGACGATTTACGTGACGCACCAGATGGAAGAAGTGCAGGCGCTGTGTGAAGAGCTGGTCCTGCTCGAGCGCGGACGCGTCGTCGCGCAGCGCGCACTCCCGCAATCTCAACAGCGATCAGACGAATGATGCGGCGAGATACGCGATGGCCGGCACTTCGTGCTGGCTGGCGGGATCGGCGTAGCGGTGCGTGAGCTCGTACGAGGCGTTCATGTTCGCGAGCGCCGCCGGAAACGTCGCACGCATCGCCGGGGAAAGGCGCGGCAGAGTCGATTCGCAGACGGCGAGCACCGAGCGCGCGAGCGTCGTTCCGCGAAAGGGCGTGAGATCGCCCGCGATCTCGCGATTGCGAACACCGGCGACGCGCATCGTCACGTCGACGACGGCAGTCGGCGACGCGATGTGCCGCACGACGCGCCCCGGAACAGCGGCGAGCGCAAACAGATCGTCGTCATCTTCCAGCGCGTTCTGCGCGAGCGCGGAGATCAGCTTCGGAAGGTCGCGAACCGAGCGCTGGCTGCGCACCAGTTCGAAGAGGACGCGGGCGTAGTACTGGAGCGCGAAACGGAAGCATTCTTCCTCGCGCAGCATCGCGGCGGTG
>DASVUA010000700.1:0-2332 GCA_036387295.1 Thermoanaerobaculia bacterium
GGTCGTCATTCAGTCCGACGCGTTCAATCGCAGCAGGATCTCGACCGTCGTGTGCGTGCCGCTCACGAGTAATCTCACGTGGGGCGACGCTCCCGGAAATGTGCTGTTGACGTCGAGCGCCACAGGGCTCCCGAAGGACTCCGTTGCGAACGTCTCGCAGATCGTCACGCTCGATAGAACCGACCTCAATGAGCGCGTAGGCAAGCTACCGCGCGGCAAGTTCGAGCTTGTGCTCGCGGGCGTCGACATTCTGCTCGGGAGGTGATTGAGCGCCGGAGCCGATCGAGGCGTTCTACGCCACCCCAATCACACTCCGCAAATGCGCGGTCCCCTTTTCCATCTCATCCAGCACGCCGTTGATCGCGTCCGCTTCGAAGGGCACTGTGCGGGTGATGGCGCGGGAGAGGTCGATCTGGCCGGTGCGGGCTAGTTCCAGCAATTCGACCAGTTCGGTGCGGGTGTGGTCGGAGCAGCCGATGATGTGGCGTTCGCGGATGAGCATGTCGGCAAACGGGTCGAACTCGAATTTGCGCAGGTTGATGGCGACGATCATCAGGCGGCCGCCGGGGGAGAGGGCGCGGAGGGCGCTGTGCGCCACTTTTGCGTTGCCGGTGAATTCGATCGCCACGTTCACGCCCTGATTGTTCGTGGCGCCGAGGATGGCCTCCTCTGCGGAGCTGTTGCGGACGTCGAGCGGGGTCGCGCCGAAGCTGGCGGCGAGCTCGAGTTTTTCTGGGACCACATCCACCGCAAAGACTTGCGATGCGCCGAGGGCGTGCGCGAGCTGCACGGCGGAGACGCCGAGGCCTCCGAAGCCGAGAACCGCGACGGAGTCGCCTTTTTTCAGCTCGGCGAGACGGAGGGCGTGATACGCCGTCGCGGTCGAGCACATCATGATCGCGGCGACGTCGGAGCTCACTTCGTCGGGGATCGGAATCGCGTTCACTGCCGGCACGACGGTCCGTTGCGCGTACCCGCCGTCGCGTTCTTTCCCCAGCATCCCTCCCTCGGGGCAGAACTGTTCGCCGAAGCGCGTGCAGCGCTCGCATTTGCCGCAGGAGAAGAGATAGTGCAACGCGACGCGCTGCCCGACCTTCAAATCGGTGACTCCCTCGCCAATCGCGGAGACGACGCCTGCGACTTCGTGTCCGAGGGTGATCGGAAGGTTCGTCTTGCCATTGCCTGCGCGGTAATGCACGTCGGTGTGGCAGATGCCGGCGCGATGCACGTCCACCGCGATCTCTCCAGGCCCGGGCGATACGTCCGCGACATCTTGCAACTGCAGCGGCTGGGCGGGCTCGACGAGTCGGATTGCTTGCATGCGTCGATGCTATTCGGGACGCGTGCCCGGACGTGCGATGCGAATCACGCCCCGCCGCGTTGCTCGTCAGGGTTGCGTTCTGAGCCTTTGTGGTGTCTGTCTGTTCATATGCAGGCGAAGGTGAGTGTGCTCCGCATCGCTGTGGTGGTCGCGGTGGTCAGTGCCGGGAGTGCGGCCGGCGTGTTCTTGTGGCTGCGGTTCGTCGAAGGAGACTACGTGTTGCCCGAACCGCCGGGGCTGCACCGGATGGCGCCGTTCAACATTCTCCTTTGGGCCGGTCTGCTCGCTCCCGCGGCCGGTGTCGTGTGCGGCATTGCGGCGTTCGGTGCCGCACGTCGAGGAGGCGAGCGTCGCGCGGGCGTCGTTCCAGCGCTCCTCATCTGCCTGCTCGCGGCGGCGTGCTACTGGCCGCTGTCGGTTCTCACGACGACGCGAATCGACCGCGTGCAGGGTCTCGTTCCTGCGCCTCTCGTTTCCGCCCGTCTCCTCGGAGCTGCGGCGATGGCGACGTTCGCACTTTGTGCGGTCTTCATGATGGTTGCTTCGATGCGCCACTCGCCCCTCCTCGTGCGGTACGTGGCGCGTGCGTCGCTCGTCGTGTTCGCGGGTGTGCTGCTGCACTTGTACTTACTGATGCTCTTCATCCCGGAGCAAAACGGATGGGTTCCGGCCGATTTCCACCGGACGGATCTCCTCATGCCGCTACGCTCCTGCCGTGGTGCTCTGGTGTGGGTCGAGGCGGGCAGTGGGCAGTACGTTTCTTACGCACGCATCGATGATTTGTGGAGCCGATTTGCCGATCCTCGTACGCCCGGCGCTTCCCGTGCGGCGATCTCGATGATCGGCGAGATGCAGCGCGGCTACATCTGGATGGCGGGCGACGAGCTGAAGTCTTTGCGGGTGCGGCGTGATGATCCGGCAGTCGCCAACTGTAGTGATCGGGTGCGGAGCGAGCAGGTTGCACCGGCCTCGTGGCACCGGCTCGGAATGTCGTGGTGAATTGCCGTCGTC
>DASVUA010000701.1:0-3902 GCA_036387295.1 Thermoanaerobaculia bacterium
CCCCCCCCCGCTCCACTACAACCGCGAAGCCTGTACGACTTCGAGATGGTCGAGCTCGACGCGATCGTTTCCGCGCGTCACGATCACCCGTTGTGCGGGGAACGACGGCGGTTCGTACGTCACCGTCAACTCCCCTGCTGACGCGGAGGCGATGCCGGTCGGCGCGAGCGTCACGCGTACATCGTCGCGCGGTGGGAGGCCGAGGAGCAGCATCGCGGTTTCGGCAGGAGTGAGGCCGGCGGCGCGCAGAAACGCGAACGATTCGGGCGGCACGTCAGGATCGGTCGTGACCTGATTGCCGTTCGCCTCGAGCGTGAGCGCGGTCGTGCCGACCGGCGTGTACGCCACGAGCTCCATCCGCTGCGCGTCGTGCACCGCGAGCTGTGCGCGGAACGATTGCGTGTTGCCGTTCGTCGTCGCGCGGACGCGCATGAGACTGCGCACGCCGCGGAAGCTCGCGCGCCGCTCGCGCAGTTGCGCGGCGGCGTCTTCAGTCGTGGAGGACGTCAGCGGCGCGATCGGCGCGCCCACCGGACGCGCCGTGCGGCACGAAACGGCCGCGCATGCGAGGAACAGCACGAGTGCAGCACGCTTCATCGCTGCGTCTGCGCCGGACCTTTGCGCTCGATCTCCGCGATTTTCGAACGGATCTTCGCGATGTCCTTCGACTCCGGATCGAGCTCCACCGCCGTGCGGTACGACTGCAGCGCGCGCAGCATGTCGCCGCGCTTCGCGAGGACGTCACCGAGATGTTCATGCACCGTCGCATCGCGCGGGAGGAGGCGCGTGGCGTCGGTCAGATACTTTTCCGCGAGCTCGAGATTGCCGAGGCGGAAGTAGACCCAGCCGAGCGAATCGACGTAGGCGCCGTTGTTTGGCTCCTGCCCCACCGCCCGCGTCAGCATGTCCTGCGCGCGGTCGAGGTTCGTGCCGCTCTCGGCCCACATGTAGCCGAGGTAATTGAGCGACGGCGCGTGATCCGGATTCTTCTTCAGGATGTCGAGGAAGATCTGCTCGGACGCTTTGCGGTCGTTGCCGCGCTCGAGCAGAGAGCCGAGCTGAAACTGCAGATCGAGATCGTCCGGCTTCGCGGCGATCGACGAGCGGATGAGCGCGACCGCCGCGGCGCTCTCGCCTGCCTGCACGTACGCTTCGGCGATGGCGATTGCGTTGCGCGAGCCGCGCTTCGCCTGCTTCGTCGCGTGCTCGCGCGCCTGTTCCGTGTTGCCCGCACGCGTCAGCGCTTCGACGTAGCGGGCGTTGAGAAATGGATCGTCGGGAAACTTCTGCACGAGCGGCTCGAGCATCGTCACCGCTTCGGCGGTCTTCTTCTCTTTGCGCAGCGCTTCGAGCGCGATGTTGATCGCCTGCGGATTTGGGCGGTCGCGGAAGACGAAGACGTTCTTTGCCGTCTCGACCGCCGCGCCGTAGTTGCCTTTCTGCATGTCGACGAACGCGAGCTGCGTGCGTGCGAGCGTGGCGAGATTGTCGGGCAGATCGGAAACGCCGAGGAGCTGCGTGAATGCGCGCGTCGCCTCGTCCCACTTTTTCTGGCCGGCGAGGCTCAGCGCGAAGCTGGCCATGAGATCGGGATCATTCGCATCGGCGGCCAGCAACTGCCGGAAGATCGTTTCGGCTTCGGCGTACTGTTCGAGGTCGTTGAGCGATTCGGCGAGATAGAAGAGCGAGCGGACGTCTTTCGGATCGGCCGCGACGAGCGACTTGAAGCGATCGCGCGCCGCACGCGCGTCGCCGCTGCGAAGATAAAAGTACGCCTGCTGGCGCCGCAGTTCGACGCTGGTCGGATCGTCCGCGACGATCGGCTCGATGAGCTCGGCCGCTTTCCGCCATTCGCTTTCCTGCTGATAGATGTCGAGCAGCTGCATCACGGCCGGACCGAACGTCGGATCGATGGCCACGGTGCGCTCGAGGTACTGCTTCGACTCGGCGTTGCGGCCGAGCGCGGTGAGAACCTGCGAGTAGTTGAAGTTGAGGGAGCGTTGATCGGGGGCGCGCTCGACCATCCCGGCCAGGATGCGCTCCGCGTCGGCGTTGCGTCCGATGGAACGGAGGATCTGCGCGACGGTCACGCCACTCGAAAGATCGTCGGGATTCGCTTTGAAGGCCGCCTGCAGGTAGCGCAGCGCCTCTTCGACTTTTGCGCGGTCCGCGCCGGCTCTGTCGAGCAGCAGGCGCCCGAGGAGGCGATTCGCGTCGAAGAATTCAGGGGCGGCGGTGAGCACCTGGCGCAGCTCGCTCGTGGCGCGATCGATCTTCCCCGCCTCGATCAGCATCATCGCGCGCTCGTACAGCAGCACCGGATCGCCTGGGTTTTTGCTGATGACGCGATCGATGCGGGTGAGCGCCTCGTCGAAACGTCCTTCTTCGGACGCGAGCTTCGCCAGCAGAAATTCGTGCGGCTCGTTCGGGAACTCCTGCGCGCCTGCCGCCGTGGTGAGGGAGAGAACCGCCAGCAGAGCCAGGAGCGATTTCATTGTCTTTTTCATGGTCGTCTTCGGAGTGTTGCCAACTGATGGGCGTCGAAACGCATTTCAGGTGCCAGAGAGAGCCGTCACAACAGTTGGTCACGAATGTGCTAAAAGCGTGAGCCGAGGGTAAAAAATACGTGAGCCTGGAGAGGATCGAGATCACGCCGTTTGCGGTGATCGCGGGTGAGATCCTGCAGAACCGAAAGACCGGCTATCTCACCTTGTTCAGGCCGCCACTCCGGAAGGTCCTCTACTGGTCGCAGGGTGAACTGGTCATGGCGGCGTCGAACACGCCCTCCGATTCCCTCGGCGATTTCCTCGTGCGACGCGGCGCAGTGGCGGCAGACGCCGCGGCGCAGTTCTTCGGCGACGATCTGAACGACGTCGTGGCGCGCGTGCACGAATCGGGGCTGATGGACCTCTCGACCCGCCAGACGCTGCTTCGCGAATGGCTCACGTCGCAGTTCATCCCGCTCTTCGCGCTCGACGAAGGAACGTCCGCGTTCACCGACGACGAGCCGCTGCCTCCCGAGAAGCGGATTTTTCTGCAATCGACCGCGGCCCTGCTGGTGGAAGGAGTCCGCACCATCACCAACGGTCTCGTCCTCCGCCGCTCCCTCGGCGATCTGAAGCGGGAGATTCAGATCGCGCGCAACAGCCGCTTCAACATCGAATCGCTGCCGCTCACCGAACAGGAACGGAGCATCGCGTCCTCGCTCACCGAGCCGGCGTCGATCGAAATGTTTCTGAAGCGGTTCGCGGCGCAGTCCGTGCCGGTGGCGAAAGTGGTGATCTCGATGCTCGCCCTCGGCGTCTATACGATCGTGGAAGAGCGGTCCGCGCAGGTGCCGCCCAGCGACTACGCCGACATGCAGCGCGACCTCGAACTGCTCGCCGCGATCGGCTCGAGCGATTCGCGTTCGCTGCGCGCCGTCGGACTTTCACGCCAGCTGCCGTCGCTCGATCACTATCAGGTGCTCGACATCCCGCGTGCGGCCACACGCGCGCAGATCATCGCGTCGGGCGAGGCGATGAAGAAGCGCTACGAAGCCAGCACGTTTCCTCCCGTCGTGCGCGAGGCGATCGGAACGATCAACCGCCGCATCGACGAAGCGCTCGACGTGCTGAAAGACGCGGTACGCCGCGGCGCATACGACAAGCTGATCCAGCGCGCCGGCAGCGAAGGGGCGTCGTCGCTGCAACAGCGCCTGACGCAGCGCTCGATCGCCGAGCAGAACTTCGCGAAAGCAAAAGAGCTCGCCGTGCAGGGCGACTATTACGGCGCGATCGTGCTGCTCAAGCAGACCGTGAATTACGCCCCCGATCACGCCGACGCCTGGCACCTCCTCGGCGCCTGCCAGGAGCGCAACCCAAAATGGCGCCGCGAGGCGGCGGAAAGCTTTCAGAAGGCGC